>JAFVPG010000394.1 GCA_017505415.1 Lentisphaeria bacterium
CCATACGCTGAAGGTGTATTCCTTTTTAGGGTCAATTTCAACCTCCTGATAGAGATTAACGATATTGTTATTATTATCTACCGTGATTTTTGCCGCTTTGCCGTTTCTGCCGTTTTCTACCTGCTCTAACTTGGTATTACCTCGGTTTCCTTTGTTAAGATTCCATCTTGCAAAGTTGTAGCCCGAATATAATTCAAAGCCGCTGTTTTCCAAAGAAAACCCATAGATCGTGTTCGTATTTTTTACAGATAAAAAAAGCCGATCGTCAATACAGCGCAAGCCGCCCAAAGTCGTCCAGTTTCCCAATCCCGGCTGCTCGCCGATTGTTCCGATTTCTCCGGTCTGCAGATTGGCGGCAAAAAACCGCCACATGGTTGTGGATATTTTTTGTTTAAATACAAGAACATCGCCCTGTATGCCAACAAGAACTACTTCATCGTTTCGAAAATCGATTTGTTCTGTTTCTGCAGGAGAATAGAAATAATCCCATTGCGACAGCACCGGCTGCGACGCTGTTTCTTTTTTGCAGGCGGAAAAGGTCAGCAGCAAAACAGCTGACAACAGAAAAACAAAAAAGCGTTTCATTCCGGCACCTCCTTTTGTTTTATTTTACTGTTTTTTCCGGTTTTATGCAACCTGCAGCTTGCATAAATGCCATCTTATCCGTTCAAACTACCTTTGAGAGATCACCGATCTACTCGAAATATTAGGAGGTAACGATCCATGCAGGAAAACAAAAACAGCAAAAACTCCAAGAATTCCAACAACTCCAACTCTAACTCTAACTCTAACTCCAACAATTCCAACTCCAGCAACTACAACTCCAATTCCAACAGCAAAAACAGCAAATAACCTCTCCAGACAAAAACAGACCGGCAAAAGCCGGTCTGTTTTGCTGTTTAATAAATGTTTCCGGAAAGAATGCCCAGCGGAATCGAATCAAGAGCCGTCATGTTGATTTTGTGCTTTTCAATCCGATAACCGGCTTTACCGACTATGCCATTGAGTTGGATGACTCAAGTCACAACACACCGCATCGGCGGCAGGATGACCTGTTCAAAGATGAGCTTTTCCGGCAGATAAAAATGCCGTTGATAAGGATCAAAGCAAGACGTGAATACAACTGTATGGAAATTCAGAGGGAAATAACCGCCCAGTTGAATAAGTTGCCGTCCCTGCCCTGAATATGAGGCAAAAAAAATGGGGCTGAGCGCAAAAACTGTGTGTTTTTGATATGCACCCCAAAAGTTGGACACAACTAAAGGAGTGCATATTTTATGAAAAAAGAAAAAGCAAAACCTCAAGAGTACAGTGCAAATTTTAAATTACGTGTTATATTAGATGTGTTGAATAACGATCTGAGTATTCATGAATCCGTTAGAAAATACTGGAATGTAACTTCTCGAGCAGATATAGATCGTTATCGCAAGACAGTACGCACTTGGATACGCCTCTATAAGCAGAAAGGAGCAAATTGTTTTATGAAAGAATCAGAACATCAAAAAATGCAATCTAATGTTCCTGAGCACACTCCCCACTCCAAGTCATCAGAATACAACTTGGCAGCTCTTCTTGCTGAAAATGAGTATTTGAGAATGGAGAATATGTACTTAAAAAAATTGAGAGCCTTGATTCTGAAGGAAGAGCAAGAAAAACGCGCCAGGCAGAAATCATCACAGAATTAAGGCAATATTTTCCATTGGACAAATTGCTTGCTCTTGGCAAAATGTCCCGTAGCACATATTATTATCAGCTTAAGCGATTGAGATGTGCCGATAAATACGCTAAAGTAAAAGAGTTAATAAAAACAATCTACGATTGCAATAAAGGACGTTATGGCTATCGTCGTATACTGATTGTTCTGCGGCAGTATGGATGTCAAATCAATCATAAAACAGTACAGAGGTTGATGAAAGAACTTGCTTTACAAGGTAAATGCAGGAAAAATCGATATCAATCATACAAAGGAAATGTTGGTAAAATTGCTCCGAATATATTGAATCGGCGATTTAAATCAAATAAGCCATATGAAAAGTTGGTAACCGATGTTACAGAGTTTAAGGTGTGTAATGAAAAAATTTATTTATCTCCAGTAATGGATCTGTTTAATCGTGAAATAGTGGCTCATTCAATCAGTCGTAATCCTTCATTTGCACAAACAAGAGAGATGCTGACCAGATTGTTTGCCAAACTACCACCGACAGCCAGACCGCTGCTACATTCAGATCAAGGATGGCAATATCAAATGAAAGAGTATCAAACTATGTTGAAAGAACATAATATTACTCAAAGCATGTCTCGAAAAGGTAACTGTCTGGATAACTGTGTTATGGAAAATTTTTTTGGAAGATTAAAAACAGAGATGTTTTTCGGCGAAACATTTTCTTCTGTAGAAGATTTTCAACAAAAACTTGAAGAATACATTTGCTATTTTAATCATGGGAGAGTATCTTTAAGATTAAACGGAATGAGCCCAGTGGAATACCGAGCACATTCCATGTAAATTAATTCGTACAATTTTTTGGGGTCACATCACCCCGGCGCCGTTACTTCATGTTATCCAGAGAATCCAGAGTCTGACTCACCGCCAGATCTCCGGCTTCATCTTTAAGCACGTAGGGACGGACAAGTTTGCGGCAGTTCACTTCGTAACCGCCGTAAGCGATAGCCCC
>JAFVPG010000395.1 GCA_017505415.1 Lentisphaeria bacterium
ATGATGGTAGCATCAGGAATCAATCTTTTTACTTCGATTCTGATGTTTATGACGTTGTATTTCGGGCTGCCTCCGTGGCTGTATGTGCCGGGGTATCTGCTTTATGCCTGTTCTTCTGGTTTTGCAATGGCATATACTATGACCGGGCAGGAGATGAATTCCAGAGATTTGATGACCACAGCAACGGGATTCAACAATATGGGAAATTATCTTTTTGTTGCTCTCGGCTCATGGGGAATCGGTAAACTTCTGGATACTTTTGTTTCAGGGAGCCGGATTGCAGGGCAGGCAGTAGTTTATCCCAAAGTGGCGTATGTAACTGTTTTTGCCGTTATGCTTGGAATATCGGTAATCTCTTTCTGTCTGATGTTTCTTTCCCCGGAAACCAAAGGACATTATCTGCATTTGAAGAATAAATTTCTTGAATAAAAACTTGTTAAGAATTGAAAATCAACATAGTGTCGTTTTAACATATTTTGGTTAAGTATTTTTATATTTCACAGTCTTCAGGACAATAACAAAGAATTTTTTTTGGCAGTGTCAATTATTTTTGCGGAATTTGGCGGGGGTGGTATTGCGGTAGCGGCGGAAGGTTTTTATGAAATAGTTCACGTCGTGGAAACCGCACTGTTCGGCAATGTCGTAAATCGACATATCAGTTGAGAGAAGCAGACTTTCTGCTTTGCCCATTCGCAATGATATGAGGTACTCGATGGGAGAGGTCCCCGAAATATCCTGAAATTTTCTGGAAAAATTGCTTATGCTCATATTGGCTTTTTTGGCAAGATCATTCAGAATATAGCATTTTTCCGGATTTTTCTCCATTTCAGTTATTACGTTCAGGATGAATGGATTTATTTTTGAACTCCGGCTGCTTTGAGTCATTTTCTGCGGTTTGCTGCGCAGAATGATGAGTAATATTTTTATCAGCAGAGCTTTGGCACTCAATTTGTAACCTTCCGGCATGTCCTGCAATTCAATGAGAAGTTCCTGTATATATTCATTGAGAATAATGCGGCTGTTGAGACTTAAATGTATTTTGTTGCGCTCACAGATATTCCGGCTGCCGAAAATAAGCTTCCATGTATCAAATTTTTTCAGTTCCTCCAATTCATCAGAGATAAATGACGGAGAAAAAATAACATTATAGAAAGATACCTGTTTGCCGTCTTCAAAAGCATGTGCTTCCTGAGGCAGAATTGCAAAACAATCTCCCTGCATGACTGAATAACAGCTTTTCTGGTCCCCGTTGAACAGCATATGCGTCGCACTGCCGTTGACAAAGAACACCAGTTCCATAAAGTCATGCGTATGAATAACGATTTTTTCCAGCAGATTGGTGCTTACCACCTGCAATGGTAAATCATCATTGATCCAATTTACAAGTATATGTTTAATCATAAAATCTCTCCATGAGATAAAAGATACTATCTAATAGCGTATTTTACAAGTATTTTTGTAAAATAATACTATTTTTTTGTAATATTACCATATTAGAATCAGGATGAATGCTCTATATTATACTCAGAAAATTTTTTTTGTTTGTAAAACATTTTGGGAAAAGGAGGTTGTTGTGAGTATTATTTTTACGCCTGTACCGGAAAACAGTAAATTGCTGTTGAATGGGATGTGGCAGGTCAAAAGGTATCCTTTTGATGAGGCTCTTGCAGTAAAGCCGGAAGCCGCAGATGATTGGGAAACTCTTCAGCAGCCGGGAAAAGTTTTTTATGCAGATCCGGAAGTTGATGCAAATCCTGATCCTGACTGGAACCGCGTAACACTGGCGCATATCAAAGATGATGACGGTGCAGTTATGGTACGCAGAGTAAATATTCCTGCTGAATGGAAGGAGAAACAGATAAAAATCCGTTTTGATGCGGTTTATCCCGGCGGCATTTTTTATGCGAATGGAGTAAAACTCGGTGAACATTTTTCCGGATTGACTCCTTTTGAAGCTGATTTGACCGGAATTGCAGTTCCGGGGGAAGAATTGACAGTATCTGTCCGTTTGTATCGCAAGCACAAATTTGTAAGAATGGATATGTGCCGCCATTCTCTTGAGTTTGCCGGACTTGCACAGGATGCATATTTATTTGCTGTTGAAAATACACATCTTGCAGATTTTCATTTGATAACTGAACTTGATAAAAATTATGAAAACGGTTCTGTCGCAGGTACTTTGACGGTTAAAAATCCGGTGAAAGGCATGACTCTTGATATTGCACTTGAGAATGGAGAGTCCTGTTCGCTGGAACTTGCAGAGGGAAAATACGAATATCCGGTTGCGCTGAATATAGAGAAACCGGCTCTCTGGAATGATGAATATCCCAACCTTTACCGTGTTACAATCCGTTTGAACGGACAGACTTATTCTTATAATACCGGCTTCCGCAAACTTGAACTTTCAGAGAATGGAGCCAGACTCAATGGTAATTTTATTAAATTCCGTGGTATAAACCATCTCACATATCATCCTGTTTATGGCATGTACACTCCGAAAGATTGGTTGAGAAAATGTCTTATGCTTATGAAAAAAGCAAATATAAATGCTATCCGTACTCATTATACCGGACCGTCTGATTTGTCTGATTTATGTGATGAACTCGGTTTTTATCTGCTTCAGGAAATTCCGATAGACTGGGGAACTGAATATATTCAGGATCCGGAATGGGTTCCTCCTGCACTGCTTCGCATTGAAAGCGTTGTCCGGCGTGACAGACATCATCCCTCCGTCATGGTGTGGAGTGTCGGCAATGAAAATATGCCTCCGACCAGAGAAACCGCTCAAGCAGGATGGAATAATTTGAAATCTTATGAAAAATTATGTAAACATCTTGATCCCGGCCGTCCGACGATGTTTCCTCCTCCCGGTCCGGCAAATGCATTCAAGGGTGTTTTTGAACTTCGCATCGGTGATATAGCAGATGTGCATTACAGTTTTGAATTGCAGAAAAAATTCAGAGAGACCGGAGTTATTGAAAATCCCAACAGCTGGGAGGCGGATATGGTGCAATGTACCCGCAAAGAAGCTCTTGAACGCGGCTGGAGCGGTTGCTGGTTCAGTTCGGAATACGGTATTTTTAATTCTGAACCTGATGTTATGCACGGTCCGTATCTCTCGGTCATTGCCGATGAATACTCTGATCCGTTGAGCGGACAAAATACTCTTGAAGTCTTTCATAGCCGGTTGAAAAAAGAATGGGGCAATATGCGGCATGATCCGACATGTCTCGGCGGTACATATTTTCCGTGGCTCTGTTCTGCATCGTACGTTGATCCTGATAATGCAAGCTGGTGCTGGGGGCGGCTCGGAGAAGATTGCAACTGGGGCGTTGTAACTCCCGATCTGCTGCCGAAACCGCAATTCTGGTCACTCCGGGTGCTTCTGGCTCCGGTCTGGTTTCCTGAACGTGTTTCATGGAAAAAAGGTGATAACAGTATCAGATTTGAAATCCAGAATCAGTACAATTCCATCAATCTTTCAGAATGTACTTTCAGAACCCAGATGGAAGTCGGCGGTATCTGGATGAGTATGGTGCGCCATTTCAAAGATATAAAAATTTCTGCTGCACCCGGCGAAACTGTCATGGCTGAAATTCCGATATGGCGTGAACACGTGCGGGAAGCTCTTGATTCAGGTTCAACAGGTTATTGTAAAATCACATTTCTTGACCCGAAAGGATTCTGTGTGATAAAAACTGATATGTTGATAATTCCTGAAGACATGCAGATGACAGATTCTTCAGGTATGCCTCTTGGCCCTGATGCAATTTTGAAATAAAATATTACATAGAAAGGATTAATTATGAATACAACAAAAGCTGTTATTTTTGATGGAGTAAATCAGGTGAGAATCGGCAATGTCACCCTTGCAGAATGCGGTCCGAAACAAATTGTTGCCAAAACGATTTATACTTTTACGTCGCCGGGAACTGAACTCCGGGTGCTGGGAGGTTATTACGGTGCTGCTGAAAATTATCCTCTGATACCCGGTTATGCAGCAATCTCCGAGGTTGTATCATGCGGTACGGAAGTCAAAGGTTTCCGTAAAGGTGATTTGATTTCCTGCCGCAATCCCGCACCTTTTGCAGATATTAAATCAATGTGGGGCGGTCAGGCAGGAATGCATGTTTATGATACTGAAGATGAAAATGCTCCGATCCTGCTGCCGGAAAATGTCAGTGATGTTCTGCCTTATGCGGCGGCGGAAGTTGCAGCAATCAGTTTGCGCGGTGTTGAAAGTGCCGACCCGCAGCCCTATGAAACTGCATTGGTCATCGGTCAGGGACTTATCGGACAATTTTCTGCAATGTACCTCAAACAGGCAGGATGCCGTGTGACTGTCTGTGATATTGACGATAACCGTCTTGCAGAATCCCGTGAAGCCGGTTGTGCGGCGGCAATAAATCTCACTGAAGCTGATGCAGAAGAGAGATTGAAACGTCTGGGCAATGGCGGCTATGATATTGTCGTAGAGGCGAGCGGCTCAACTCCCGGAGTGGAGCTTGCTTTCCGTATGCTTCGCAGAAAGCCGCAGAATTATTCAACTGATTATAAAGTTGAACCGATCCGTTTTTACTCACAGAATTATCCGAAACTGATTTTTCAGGCAAATTATGTTAAAGATGTTTCTATCAATCCGCATGGCTTTTTTGCCGGAGAGGGAGTTACAATACTTACTCCTGCGGACAGAGGTATTGAAGATCGGCAGCGTGCTGTTGAATTGATTCGCAGCGGCAAGGTCGATGTCACTCCGTTTTTGAAAAACGTCTGCAAGGTCGAAGATATGCCGGAAATGTATCATAAACTTCAGCAGAAAAAGATTCTCACTCTCATCGGTGATTGGAGGTAATATTATGAAAAAATTCCGTTGGGCAATATTCGGTATCGGTAAATTTTCTCCTATGCGCGGCGGTGCAAATGCCATTGCTTACGCTCACGCTGAAGGTATGAAAAGAAATTCTGACATGTTTGAAATCGCCGCAGCTGCATCACGCAGCAAAGAAAATCTGGAAGCATTCAGAAATGAATATCCATGCAATACTTATACAAGCATAGATGAACTTCTGGCAAATGAAAAAATTGACGGTGTATCAATTTGTACATACGCCGCAGATCGTGAAAAACATGTGCTTGCTGCCATTAATGCCGGTGTCAAGTTTGTTATGATTGAAAAACCGCTGGCATTGTCAATGCGTGAAGCGGATAATATCCGTCAGGCGGCAGAAAAAAACGGTGTCCGGCTGTTTGTAAATTTTCAACGCCGTTACGGTCAGCCGTTTGAATGGGCAAAAGAAGCGTGTCAATCCGGAAAACTCGGCAGGATCTCTCTGGTTGAAATGCGTCAGCCGGGCAGTAATATGCTTGACTTCGGACCGCATCTCATAAACAGTGCCTTGTATTGTTTGAATGATCCTGAACCTCTCTATGCAATGGCGGCACAGGAGGGGCAGGGGACTTTTGAATGGCACGGAATCCTGTCAGAGAAATATACAGAACTCAATGTAGATTTTGAAAACGGTCTGCGTTTTTATTTTACCGGTTCTCCGCAGCATGGTATTGATCTGCCGTCGATACGGATTTGCGGTGATAAAGGTTTTGCCGAACTTTATCTGGACAAAAAAGATGGCATGAAGAGTATATTCCGCTGTGTAAGTTCAGATGGTATCGAAAATCCTGAAAGTACAGAAAACTTTCATCATGGAGATGTTGATAAATATCTCTATTTTGAACGTTGTTATTATGATATAGGATGTTGTATTGCTGAAGATACTCCGTG
>JAFVPG010000396.1 GCA_017505415.1 Lentisphaeria bacterium
CTTTTCGGGAGCATAAGCAGAAAGTGAGCCGATCCGGTTGGAAATATCGTATCCGGCTTTCTTGCGGATCGTTGTGACCAAAATTTTTCTGGCTCTGGCAAATTTTCCGGAAATAATCATATTGAGCGTCTCTTCCTCAATTGGTGAGAAAAACATATATGTGCCAAAAAATTCTGCAGATACCGGCACTTCAACGTTAGTCATTTTCCTGCCGAGCATTTCGGAGATTTTTTTGCTCAACATGATTTTGGTCTGAAGTGAAGTCGGAATAGTATTCGCATTCTGCCATTCATCAATGTAGCCAGCTTTTTCCTTGCTCGCCTTAGCCTTCTTTTCATCCTGATTTTCGCTTTGGGCAGCAATTCGCTCAAATTTTGAGAGTTTCACTTTCTGGAGAGGAACAAAAGTGGTTGAAAACACGCCGTTATCAAGCAAATATGTCTGGTCTGCCCCGACAAAATCTTCTACTATTTTTTCAATTTTACCGTTTCTGTCCAGACGGTAAAGCGTCAGAGAAACCATCAACGTGGCATTTTGGGCACGATATCTATGATCGACTTTGACCTGTTCCTTTTTTTGCGTCACCTTTTCAGTTCTGTAAAAAGGTCTACCGTCATTGTCTCTGCCTGCCATATAGCGTACGTTGTCCCATGTTTCCAAAGTATCAACTTCAGGATGGATATTTTTGATTTCTGCAGACTTCTTCCACCAAACCCGTCCATAAAGGATCGCATCAAACCGCTTTGCCAATTTAGCATTGCTTTTGAGTTCAGCGATATTTCTTTCTACATCTAAATCGGCAATTTTGTAGGTTTTCCCTTTGAAAAATTGGGCAGCAATCATATCTTCCACGATTTTTCTGGTTTCGGTATCTGCGGCATAAACCCCCGCTACGGGATCATCAGGCATGGTATTGAAATCAATCACAGCGATCTTGCTCACACCGGAAAGATCATATATTCCCGGAAGCGTATTAGAAAATTTGACAAAGTCAACGCCACGACAGCCGGTCATAGTAGAGAGCACCAGCATTGCGGCACAAATGCTGAAAGCTGCGCAAAGGTCTTTTATATTTTTCATAACAACATCTTTCTGAAAAATTTAACTTTATATTTGACAACTGCAATAAAAAACATTACTTGTATTTTTCAAGCACGCTCTGCTTTTTAACCATACCGTTAATGCGGGCGAGACCCTTTTCTGCAATCTTTTTGTCGTAGTCAAAGAGGCCTTTATTTTCTTTTTTGACTTTAAGAGCAGTTGCATAGCATTTTTGAGCATCTTCAAAATGCCCCATAGCTTCGTAGCTCACGCCGAGATTTTCCCAGTCAGCAAAGGTACGTTTCTTTTCATCAATTCTTTCAAAAGTTTCCACTGCCTCTGTAAAAGCCAGCGCCTGCAGCAAAAGAAAACCTCTCTCATCGCCATCTTTGTTGATCACAATAGTCTTGCTCTTTTTATAGGGAGAAAGATCTTGAACAATATCTGCGATCACCCCATCAGTCATTCGGGAAATGAGACTGGCATTACTGGGCAGAGCCCTTCTTTGCGCCTCTATGTGGTTGCATGTTTCTGAAACATTGACTTTTTTAGATTTCTGATATATCATTTTACCTTTTTTGTCAGTGACTTTAACGTTCAATATTCCAGCTGCCCTGGTCGTGTACTCTTTGACATTTGAAACTTCCACTCTCCTCTTTCTACCGATCCATTTGCTGTAGGGTACGTGGATTGTTCCTTTCATTCCTTTGCCCCAGTAAATCGTCTGCGAATAGAATGCGGTCCTGAAATACTCTGTGGTCAGCGTGCTTCTAACAGGATTGATTTTACTGCCGGTTGTAATATCTGCATTGAAAGTAACTTCCATGCGGGCCCGCGGTTTCAACGGTTCAGTTGCCAAACGGGCATAACCGTGTCCACTCTTCTTATCTTGCAGGATAGAGTGCATTTTAGCTGCACCGGCAGGATTGCCCCAAATCAGATCAGTAGTGCGGCAGAAGTTATTTTCGTTAAATTCTGCGGCGATTTTTTCGCAGATAATGCCTTTGGCAATGGCGGCATCTTCAGGATTTTGCATCTTGACATCGACAACGATTTCCATAAGATCGATCCCTTTGATATCCGTCACAACTTTGGGAGGCTCCACAAAATCAGCTGTAATTTCCACCACAGAACATCCGGCAGCAAACAATAAAATTGCAACTGATGCTATACTATTTTTTAAGAAACTTTTTATATTCATCTTCAACACCTTGTTTTTATCAGGTTATTAACGATTTAATGAGTCCTTAGTCCGGGGCTGCTTAAAAGTCAGTATTTCATTCATGGTGGAAATAAAAACTTTTGAAATACGACTGGCTGAATTCAGTACCGGACTGCCATATCCGCTGATTTGGCTGCTGGAGTAAAACGGAATATCAATATTGACCATAGGAGTCAGCGTTTTGACATCATAAAGTGTTACACTTGTGAAGTGCGCATCTGCAGCTGTTGAGAAGTTGCTTGAAGTGATCACTTCTTTGCCGCCCCAAGCAGTTTTCTGTGTTTCCTTACGGAAGATAATATTACTCCTCTTGTCTTCCGGAGAATCTACACGTTTTGCCTGGGTACCGTAAATAACGATCCAGTAATCTGACTTGCCATCGACAACGGAGCCGCCATTTTTCTCAAATTCATTACCAAGGGCTCTTGCCAGTTCAACAAGCCTTGGACTGTTGCCTTCCGTAATGATTTTCACAGTGGGTCTGCTTTTGATAGGGACTTGGGGCAATGGTATCTTGTACACGCTTCTGTTGTCTGGACACCCCGTGAAAAGTATTGCGGTCAACAATACTCCCGCAAGTGCAACAAAACTTTTTTTCATCCTATTTTTGCCTTTCTTTTCTATTAAAGTTCTATTTTTACACTATACATATCACGTGCTTATTC
>JAFVPG010000397.1 GCA_017505415.1 Lentisphaeria bacterium
GGGCTACTCACTATCAACAACACTACGCCTTGAGTACGACTTGGGCAAGGTTATCAAGGGTCTTAACTTTACTGCGGCATATACATACTCACAATCTAAGAGCGTAATGCAGAATGTTCTGCTGCATCATGTTTATCTGATGATGGTTGGGAAATTGTTGATGGCGGGCGTGAGTTCTGGGAACATACATGGCGGCGGAATGGTGAATTTTTTGTTCCAGATGGTGATTCATGGGCAAAAAGGACTTTTGAAACATATCCCAGACACTATTCAAATATCTTGCCGTATTCTTTGAGAAATGAAATTGATTTTTACATTGTTGCCGGAGATACCGAGATAGATTTTCTCAAATACCTTGATTACACCACAGTAATTCATGAAAATGCGGGAAATAATTTTGCATTGAAAGGTGCGGGGCGTTTTTCGGTTAGAAATGCAAACGGATTGCCAACTTATTTTGATGAATGTGAATCGCTGTACTTTATTGTTCAGGATTTGCTTGAAGAAAAAATCATCCCAAAAGAATTGATCAAAGGTAATGAATTCTGCCGTGGCGGTCAGGAGATAACCGGTGTTGTCAACCGGGATTTTGTGTTAGGAAGAGACAACGATTCCGTATCATTCCTTATGCATGTTGGAGATATTACCAACTCAACGCATCTCCGGGAACTTATTCAGGAATTTGGAAGAACTGCTATTGATGATCAGCCGTTAGTCCTTTATCCTTCAATGATTCCCGGTCAGGGAATTGCCAACGTAACAGTGGAAGCCTCTCCGCTGTTGCATGACAAGGTGGAACTGGACTTTTTGAAAATGTCTTTGGCTTATGACGGCAGAAATCCCAAAACAATAAACTATCTTCAAGAAAATCTGCCACGCAGTTATCCTGTTGACTTTCCGGAAGCAGAAGCCTCTGAAAATCTTTGGGACACTTACTGCAGACGTGATGTACGCCTTTTTATGGAAAGCAATATCCCTCTTGATAGCGGATGCTTTGCTCATACGACGTGGCCTAATGCAGGCTATGGCAGTGGAATTGATGTCCTTAAACGTATCAACGTATTTGGGACCAAACTCGGAGCAGAATATCCAATTAGAGATGAAGAGTATTTGCATAAGATGTTTGGAAAAATAGCTGTCCAGTTCAAGAAAAAACATGATTCTGATTATATTCGTCTTGCGGCATGGACATATCGTTGCGGTATCAAAGAATTGCAGTGTGTCGTTGATTATGTGCTGGACAAGGTGCAAAAAAAGGCAGCTGGGCAGAGTGTCTCGGTGCAAACTCAAGAATTTACGGTATGTGCCAATATGCTTGCTATCAAAGAGCAAACGGTATTTTTTCACTGCTTTAACAAGTATGTAGATCCGATAGTCAAACGGGCCCGCGACAACAAACATCAAACAGCTATTTCCAATGTAGATAATTGGATTCGCGCACTTTTATGGATATTGATTTATTCTAATGAACTTCTGAAAGAAGTCTCTACTTCTGATTGTAATAAATGCATGTACAATTTATATGTAATCTGGAAAAATTATATTCAGCACAAAACAAAGTCAACTCAAGAGAGATATGTCCGATATGTGATTTGCTGTATGTTGTTTTTGCTGCGCCGTCGGAAATATGATCATGATTTCTTGCGGGAAGATACAACTCCAATTTTTACAAAAATCATGGAGTTAAAGCATTTTATTGATCAGCAAGCAGATAGTTTGTTCTATTCCAATGCAAAAATAGATCTGGCATATGCCTTTTTTGAATATCTCGAGAACAAAGGGCGTTTGGATATCCCTATGGGAGGAATTTTAAATGACGGAAATTGAAAAACTTATTTCAATTTGGCATCTGACAGATAAAAATACCTCGATGCCCTTGTCACACGAAAAAGTGTGCGGAGAATTAGCAGCAATTTATCCGGAACGCCCGGGACAGGCAAGTTTAAACATTTTGCGTTTCAGCAATCTGGTTGAAGCAAACTGTCAAGGTGAATATATTTTGACTCTTCGCGGAATCAATCTTCGCAGAACAATTCCAGACCAAATTCAAGAAGAAATAAAACAGGAAAAGCGAACAGGACATGAATGGGATCGTTTCCGCAAAGTATTGAGTTACTATATTGACTGCGTACATCTGCAGGAGCGTACTCAAAATTACTTGGCTGCTACTAAAATCAACAAAGAATTTTTTATTCCGGTATTTGGTTCACGCTGGCTTGGCGATTTGGGCAATGAAATTAAGCAAACCCTTCGAATAGCGGATGAACAGCGTGCAGCAATGCAACGTTTATTGACAAGAAAAGATGATGATGAAGAAATCTATATCGGTTATCCTGTAGCTGCATTTCAAGGGAAATCAAAACAAGAAACTTATTATTCTCCGATAGGATTGATCCCTGTTGATATTTGTGACTCTTCCAGAACCACTCTGGACATAAATATCCGCACAGATGAAGCGGAAATAAATCAGTCTTTTATCGAGTTTGAATTTCCTCCAGAAGAGCGGAATGCTGTTATCAACACAATACTTCGCCTTCACGCCCATGATGAATTCAGGGGAATTATTGATTTGAAGCAGGCATTGCTTCATTTGGAAAAAGACGGGGTGAAATTCAATCCGGATAATTTGGATTTTATCTTGCCGGAAATAAACGCCGGAGCCAAGAGGCAACTGTGCAACACTGCGATTTTGTTTGTGGGACAACCATTGAAATATTCCAAAACATTGAAGCGGGAATTAAAATACATTCGTGATAACGTATCTGATGAAACGTTGGATGAAACAGCTTTAGCATATATTTTTCGAGAGCCCGTATTACAAAACAAAGCTCCGGAAGAACCATTTATGCCTCTGCCATTCATTGAGTCAAATCCGGAACAAATGGCAGCCGTATCTGCTGCATTAAATCAACATTCCAGTAAAATAACCGGACCTCCAGGAACAGGAAAATCTCAGGTTGCCGTCAACATTATCGACAATTTGATATTTAATGGCAAAACAGCTCTGTTTACCAGCAAAAACC
>JAFVPG010000398.1 GCA_017505415.1 Lentisphaeria bacterium
ATAAAGGAAATACTTAAACTAATTATTGACATATTGTGAATAAAGATACTATAATCAACCATAAAAATTTGATATCGTTAATATGCCATTGAGAATACAAGATAATAAATGCATATATTGTGATTTGCAAGGTGGAACTCGAGATCATATACCACCAAGAATATTTTTAGACAAGCCTTATCCTCAAAATTGCACAACTGTTCCCGCTTGTCAAAAATGTAATCAAGAATTTGGTAATGACGATGAATATATTGCCTATTGGATAGAATTTATGAAGGCTGTTGAATGCAACAACGGAGTATTAGAAAGAAAGAGAATAGAAGCAATCTTTCGCTATTCTACTCGATTAGATGATCGAATATTTAACTCTTTAAAAGTGGATAATGATAATATCCCATATATGGAGTTTGAAAAGAGTCGTATTATTAATTTTTTCAAGCGTTTGGCTGTTGCTCATTTTTTCGTTAACAAAGGTGTAAAAACAAATTTAAACAATTGGGATATTCTCTTTTTTCTTGCAAAGAAATCTCAACCGAATACAAAGCAATATGAAATTCTGGGACAACATCGCGATTTTAACAAGTCTGTTTTTCATGATAATATCTCTTGGAATGTCATTCAACCAAATAACTATAAATATTTAGTTGACAAAAACAATAAGTGCGTATTCATATGCATCAGAGACTTTTTATTTAGCAAGGCTTGCTTTTGCCATAATGATAACACTTGTTTGATCGCAGATTAATTATACGACAATCTTGCTTTTTAATTAATAAATCTGTGGAAAATAAAAGATAAAAAACTGAAAAACGCGGTGGAGAAGAGTGGCAACACAAGTTTTCCGAAAAATAACTTTGTACGGAACTGTCAAGGATTGCTTGACAGTTCCGTTTTTTTATCGGCTTTAGTTATGTCAATTTCAATAACAGTTCTTCTTTTTGACTTAATGGCAGATAAGCATCCAGAAGTGCTGCCAGACGTGGAAGTTTTTCTGCCGGAAGATTGCAAATAACCTCCGAAAAGGTATTGTTCTGAATACGATTATCACCTAATACAGGAAGAGCTTGAACAGCTTTGATTTTTGTATCCAGAGCCACGTGCGTGTAGCGGGCAGTCATGTCAACGGTCGTATGTCCCAACATATCCCGGACGACTAACGGATTGACACCATTATTGATGAGCAATGATGCCGCACTGTGTCTGAATCCGTGAAATGAAAAGCGGGATACCGCCCGAAGCCGTCTGGATTCTCCCGGATCGGTCGGTGTCATTCCTGCGGCTTTCAACAGGCGTTTGGTATCTCTGGAAATTCCTCAGGGGTTGTACTGATAGCGTTCTGCAACTTTCGGCAATACGTAATCGGACGTTATTTCCAGCTTTGCGGTTAACAAATATTGTTTTATCAAAACAATTCAATCCAAGGAGGAAATATGTCAAATGATAAAATTATGACAATGCTGCAGGAAAAATCACAACCTGAATATTATCGCTTTGTAGCAGAAGATGATGAAAAATGTTGTGATGACTGCAAAAAATATAAAAAATGTCAAAGAAGCAGTACAAACCGGTATTGAAATTGTAGTCTTGCCAACCGGAGCAGGAGAAATTATCGGAGTAACAAAAGCGGCTGCCGTATTAGCAACAGATTATGCTATATGGAAAAAAAGAACTGAAACGGCAATTAGAAAAACTAAAAAATTTACCAATAAACAAAAACTTGATTTATATTTTGAATTAGATAATGCTCTTGCAAAAAAAGATATTCATGCTATTGTAAAAATATATAATAAATGTCAATAAAAGGTATTTTTATGCTGAAAAAAATAATTTATTTTCTGATTCTTTTTTTGTTTTTGCCCGGCAATATTTATCTTGCATATTATTTTTTTGCAACGCATAGATTTGCGAAAAAATTAACTGCATTGCAAGACGGAGAATATAAAATTTCCCGATTGAATCCTGAATATATTATTTTAACACATAAATATAAGGGGACTGATGATTTTTTCTGTGTAACACCGCAGAAAGGGGTTTCCATGCAGTTTGAAAATAACCGTTTTGCTCAAATCACTGCATGGAACAACAAAAATTATTTTTCATGGCTCGACTGTAATATGTATCGGATTTTGTCATACGAAAAAAAATCAATAGTTGATTATAATAAAGATTTTATTCCTGATGCTGTCGTTTGCCATGAAAAAAATCAGAAATTTATAATTGTTGACGGTAAATATCTGCCTGTAAAAACTCTCTCTCAAATGGAATCCGCCGAGACAGATGCCGGACATAAATTTATTTGGAAAAATAATCAATGGCTGAAACTGCAACAAAGCAAAACTCATTCTTTCTAAAATGGATTTTTAATAATAAATAAAATAATTCAGCCCCATCGATCAACGACCGAAGATGCTGATATTCATGAAGGTAATATATAAATAAAATCAAAAGAGCAACAATTCTTGTTATTACAAAAACAGCAGAAGATACTGATCAAATTCATCGTATTTCATAAATGATTATTCACAAGGTAATATAATTAAAATTCATTATAATCATCAAGAGAATCATAATCACATTCCTGTTCTTCGTAATATAGCGGAGTGCTTCCGTCATATTCTTCATCAAATGTTTCATTTTCTAAATCTTTTTTTCTTTGTTCCTCTTGATCTATTATATTTTGAATATATTTTTCACCATTTTCATCTTTTAATTTATCATTAAGATATTCTATATGAAAGTTTATTTTTGCTATAAAGTCTTCCCATTCAATTTTTCCTAAATTAATACAGTCAAGCCAATAAGCCATTCTTTTATAAACATGATCAGGAAATGAATATATATCAAATAATCTATTTATATAATTTCTTGCATAACCTCTTTCTAATTTCAAATATTGAATAAGCTCAGATAGAAATTCTTTGCGTAATTTTATTGCATTTGCAATAAAAACAATATTATTATTTCTATTCATAAATGTTTTTTTGCCTTCATATTTTTGCAGTTTTACAGCACTGTTTTGTTGCTGCGATTTTTCTGTCGCTGTATTGAACAACATCTTTGATGATCAGTTTTTGAATTGCCGAAATCAAAGTATCCATAAAGTCAAGGTCGATATTATCACAATTAATAGGAACATACATTTTAATATTTAGGCTTTGGGAACTTCTTAATTTCTTTCCGTAAGAAAACTTGCCAGCGATGGATTTTTCCATAGATGAAGTAAAGAATAACATTTGTTTGCTGGTGTAATCAGCTTGAGTATTCCAATACACACCGGTATCATCGCCTGCACCGAAAGCGTAGTTGCGATAAAACGCATTACCAAAAATGTCAATGGTTATTGAATTCTTGGGAAAACTGGCAACCGGATTTGAAATATAATTGACCACGCCGGTATTGGTTGTTCCTGCCATAACAAATGGAATCGAGCCCGGAAGTTGGTCTTCTTTTTTTAATCTGCGTCCTTGCTTGATATGGTCAAAAGCGGATTGGTATGTAATAGCTTTCCAAGAAATACGCTGATTTTCAAAATCATCCAGAGCTTTCTGTTCAGCGGCGGTTAACTCATAATCTTTCAATCCGGTAGCAGTGAGATAAGCTTCCAGCTCAGCTACACGCTGAGCTTCCAGCTCAGCTACAAACCTCTCCATGAAATCAAAATCAATCTCACCGTTTTTAGTCGGAAGAAAGATTGATTTTGACTTTATTTTTTCAAAAGAACACATGTTTTCATATCCAAACTCTCTGCTCAAATAGCGCAATGAGTTGGACATAAATAGTCCTTGCCGGTGAGTTATATGGCAGAAGCTTTTCAACGAAAATACTCTTGCATGGGTTACTAATTTATAATCAAATTGGCGGAAGAAAGCATTTCCAAACATATCAACAGTAATTGTTCCTGCTGAAAACACCTTAGCTGCAATATCAGTTTTACCCAATATACCATTATCTGTCAAACCAGCAGTAATTACATAATTACCGCGACCATTGATGTGTGTTTTTTGTATATCAAAATTGCCATTACCACTTGTGAACAAGTCTCCGATTTTATATTCGCCCCACTCAACTTGGCTTAACATTTGGTTAAGTGGGGCATCTATTTTCCCAGGCAGTCAGACTCCCCTGATTGTTTCAATAAATTTGATACTTCCCAAGCGAGATAGTCGCTGACTGTCTTTTTGAAATCTGCAAGTGTGGGCTTGGTATCGACCGGAGCTGTTTGATTCCAGTCCTTACCACTATTGGGGTCTATATGACCTTCGTAATATTCTTTCTCGGTAAAGATACTCAGTTTGTGTTTCCCAAAGTGGACAAGATCAACAACCTCTTGATAGCGCTCTTTGGCTCTGTCTGTATCCCGGAGATTAACGCTGGCTTTTTTACGGTTCGTTCTGGTATAACCGTCATTCGAGAAGTCAATAAATTTGACAATATTGTCTTTGTGGTGAGCTTCGCCAACTTTGAAAACGTAAATATTGGTTTGAACGCTCGATTTGCCAATAAACAGGTCTATCGGCATTTTGATACTTGCCAACAGAGTATTGTTTTTCAAAATTTCGGTGTTATAACTGATCGCCTTTCCAGAACCCGCCGAATTCTGAATAATGATAGCAGCATATCCTTTCTCCATCATAGAAAGAGCTTTGGCAACAAAGTTCATCCCGTTGCCCGGTGCTGAATATGGTGGGTTAAGTACAAAAGCAGTCGCAGGAAATTTTTTGTTGGTTTCGCCAAAGCCATAGAGTCCATTAAATTCAGTCAAAGAGTCTTTATTCAGAATATTGGAACTTCCGTCTCCCATCATAATCATATTGAGAATTGCAAGCATATAAATACTTGGCAGCAGTTCTATACCAAGCAGCTGTTGTGCTTTGATTTTGAGCTCCGCATTCGCCAATTCTTCAGGAGATTTTATTTTATCTTTGGCATCAATCAGCATTTCGTTCATTGCAGCGACAAGCAACCCAGCTGAACCAGTTGCGAAGTCCCAGACATAGGAATCTTTGTTGACTTTTGCAAGTTTAACGAGCAACGTAGCAACATAAGACGGAGTAAGCACTACATCATTCAGTTTATCTTGAGTAAAACCGAGCCAACCGTACATTTCATTGAAGAGTTTTCCGGTAAAGTCTGTGGTCAAACCGATTTTGTAGTAAATCCCGAGATCATCAACAATCTTAGTAAAAACCCGCTTTAACTGACTTTCGCCATCATCAACTTTATTGATATTAGTTGTTGTCAATGTATTTTCAAGAGTGCGGACAATGAAATTCATTTTATCTTTTGGCAAAAACTTATGTTCCAGAAAAGCTTTGATCTTCCGAATCATAATTTCACCGTCAGTATTACCGCTTTCGGTCGATGATTTCAAATCAGATTTTTCGAGTGGTCTAACCTTGCCGGGTATACCCAATGTCGCAATAATTGAAGCTGCAACAAGATAAACTCTGTCGTTTTCTCCCAATCCTTTTTCATTTTGGTAAATATCATTATTCAGCTTTAAAAGACTGATATTAATTTCGCGTTCCCGCTGTTCTTTGAGTCTTTCAAGTGCTTCTGGAGTTAATTGCAGATTTTTGATCTTTTCAATAAACGCATCAAAGTGATCTGCTTTCAGAAATGATAAATCTGTGTATTCACCGACTTTTTGACCGATACCAAAGTTGCTTTTAGAAACGTAGTATACGCCTATTTCATGCTGGAGTCTGCCGGTTTCATCCTTAAAACCAGTTACGCCGATTGCGATGACATCGCTATAATCCGTGTGGTGCAAAATAGCATTGGCATAATGAACAGCTCCGTTGACAGCATAAGAATTGATATTGGTTAAATTAGGCTCGTTTTTGGCAGTCCGGTTATCAACTTGACCATTGGCATCAAGCTTGACCAACTTATCTTTGTAACCTTTGTATTCGATAAGGATTGGATAAAAATCCAAATTTTTATCTTTTAACAGCAATTTCGCATCCGGGCGATTACCACCCTTGCCACCATTTTTTGAATAATAATCTGCAAGAGCTTTGTCAATGTCAGAGTTCAACGACTCCTGCTCAAGTTTATAATCCAACTTGTATTTCTTTAACCATCCATTCGCCAAATCAGCAATGTTTGGCTCGACCGATTTGCTGCTCATTATTTTTTCTCCTGTAGCAATAAAATTGCGATACCATTAAAATTTATCTCATAAAAATATAGCATTTATTTCTTCGTTTGCAAATGAAATAATCGTTTTTGTATGGGCGTGAGATTAAAATATTTTGTATAGCGAAAATGAAGTTATTCTTTTTTATCCATGATATAAGTCTGACAGAGGTTTTTAAGCTCAAAATTTAATCGAAGGAGGCTTATTCATGGAACAAAAGATTGAAAGAATCATGCAGATGACGAATGTTTATTTAGAGCGGTTCGGCAGGGGGTTGATCGGGATTTATTACTTGCCGCCGATGGCAGAAAATTGGCTGAAGAAACCGGAATTCCGGAGTTGAAAACAATAGCAAAGACAATCAGGGACAAATTGGATGGAATTGTCACTTACTGGACTTTCCGTCACATCAGCAATGCGAAAATGGAGGGATTTAACAACAAGATCAGATGGCTGATTAAACAGGCTTACGGCTTCAGAGATCGTAAGTACCTTAAATTGAAAATCTATCAACTACCGGAAATTTCAAGCGAGAAATCATTATGAACTTCTGTCACAAACCGTCGATGAGGCAAAAAAAAGAGAGTCTTTTGACTCTCTTGATTTTTGCAAATGTTTTTTACAGGATTGCCTTCACTGCGTTCAGGCTTCCTATTCAAAATGTTTTTTGCAGGATTGCCTTCACTGCGTTCAGGCTTCCTATTCAAAATGTTTTTTACAGGATTGCCTTCACTGCGTTCAGGCTTCCTAT
The DNA here is from genome assembly GCA_017505415.1 of Lentisphaeria bacterium. Classification (GTDB taxonomy): domain Bacteria; phylum Verrucomicrobiota; class Lentisphaeria; order Victivallales; family Victivallaceae; genus RGIG5270. The sequence continues at coordinate 6,894 of JAFVPG010000398.1, forward strand.
TCAAAATGTTTTTTGCAGGATTGCCTTCACTGCGTTCAGGCTTCCTATTCAAAATGCTTTTTACAGGATTGCCTTCACTGCGTTCAGGCTTCCTATTCAAAATGCCTTTTACAGGATTGCCTTCACTGCGTTCAGGCTTCCTGGACAAAAAAATGGTAGCGGATCCAGGATTCGAACCAGGGACCTGCGGATTATGATTCCGACGCTCTAACCAACTGAGCTAATCCGCCACTTTTCTTGTATGCCACTTAATATAGTGTGTTTTTGGAAAAAAGCAAATAGTTTTTTAAGAAAATTTAACTTTTTTTAAGCTTTGTCGATTGTGTCGATTGTAAAAGTAAACGCCACACCATGAAATGGCAGTGGTGCATTTACTTTTGCAATTCACGGTCAACGGCGAAAAATAAAGAATACTGCACCAAGAATACACAACCCAGCCCACAGATAATTCCAACTCAAATGTTCTCTCGCATAAAAAACTGCGTATAATGAAAATACACTGAGACTTATCACTTCCTGCATTATCTTTAACTGACTCAAATCCAAGCAGTTATGTCCTATGCGATTTGCCGGGACTTGCAGAAGATATTCAAAAAATGCAATCCCCCAGCTCATCACAATTACAAACAGCATGGGTTTATTGCTCCAGTTTTTCAAATGTCCGTACCACGCAAAAGTCATAAAGACATTTGACATGATAAGAAGAATAACTGTTTTAAGCAAAATTGTATAATTCATAAATATAAAAACCTCATTTTTCCGCAAGTTCCATACTCAATGTATGGCTGTCACCTTTTTTCAACACAATGACATCTTTGCCGGCATTGACGGTTTCAACACAAATCATTGTATGATATTCTTCATCTCCGAAGTCAGGCATAGCGATTGATTTTTTTACCCACGGATTCCAGACGACAGTTGAGGTGCTGCCTTTTTTGCTGATTTCGACTTTGCGGTTTGCTGCTTCATCAACGAGGGTGCATGCCGCAGTTGTATTCATATAGATTCGATCGACCTCTTCTCCGATACGGACATCATCATTCTGCATTTTTTCTTTGCCGCCATCTACTTTGTCGATATAAGCAGTATTTTTCAAACCTTCGACATGCAGTTTAGTACAATCCTCAACGCTGAAATAAGTATGCAAAGCCTGAGTAAGATTATAATCTTTTTCTCCGTTATTAGTAGTTTTCAGACTCATTTTGAGTGTTGAGCCGACAATTATTTCAATTTCAGCATCAAGTGCTGAAAATTCATCAGGCAGACGTGATCCCGGCAGGCTCAAAACAAGTTTGCTTGAGCCATCAGTACATTCTGATTTTTCTTTGACATCCCAGATGGAGATACGGCCAAGACCGTGTGAGGGCAATTTGCGTTCTGCATCGTGAAACGGTCCGAACCACGGCCAGCAAACCGGAATACCGCCACGGATAGGTTTCCCATATTCCATGTAACTTTTGTCGCTCATCCAGAGAATATCACTGGAATTTGCTTTTTTATAAGAGATAACATGTGCGCCCATCAATGAAATCATTGCGCAACCCAAATCATTTTTTACTTCAATCAACTGCATTGCAGATGCTGTTTGCCAATCACTGAACATAATCACTCCTCAATATTTACATTATTTTCAAGTAGGTTTTGTAAAATTTTCATTGCTCCGAGTTCGTTTACTGCGCTGTTTTTTTGCGGTGCGAAAATCAGTTCAGCACCGTTTTGAGCAAGCAGTTTACTGCCCCAGAGCATTATTTCAAAAAAGTCTTCAACGCTCCAATGAATAAGTTCCTCTCTGCCGGGACGTTCCAGATGGGCGGCATCAAAACAAAGGAAATTTTCTGCATTGATACGCACTGATTTTCCGTCGGACTTGCGCAAAAAATCGCGCACCGCACGGCGGCAGGCAGGCGCACTCATACAATCACCGGTGCTGAAATCTATTTTTTCCGAATTATTTTTCTTCTCATTCTGTTTGCCGAAAACAATATAGTATTTGAAACGGAAAGAACGTTTCGGCATAACAAAATCTTTGTCGATTTTCAACGCATGACGGCGGAAAACAACTTTATTTTTATTTCCTTCAACGATAAAACGGGCATTACAGTGATCGTACAGTCTGACCGTTTGGTGACGCCACAGGTCATTGCCGCAACCGAATTCCGCAAATGCTCCTGTTGAATCTTCAATTTGAACAGCAAGCGGAGGAATTTCTCCGTCGTAAAAAATCGTCTTATTTTCAGTTGCTTCTGCGGTATTAAGATGAATTTCTTTTCCGTCGATACTGAAAATACGTACAGTTTTCAATTCTCCTTCAAAGACAATATCTTCAAGCTGAAGCTCTTCTATTGCACCCTTGCCCGGATCAACATCCAAAGTCATACGGACAAATGATGATGCACATTCAAAACGGCGTTTGACCTTGAATTCAGTCCCGAAAGGAATAGTTTGAAAAAGTTCTGCTTCCGCTCCGTAATTATCTATTTGACTGTGAACCTTAAATTTATCTGTCAGACAGCCGTCTTCACTGAAACTGTTGCAGGCAAGTCCTCCCATTGATACAGACAATGTCCCGGGCAGCGCCAGAGAACAAAAATTGCTCTCTGCACCGCGAAGCAACATTTCAAAATCAGAAGAAAAAATTTTTTTCTCCATTTGGGAAAACATCATACGCATAATTATTTACCCTGAGATTTTTTGATACGGAGCATAACACTTGCTTCGTATGCATCAAGATCATCAATAGCAATACGTGCAACACCGGTTTTCATAGCGGCGGCAGCAACTTTGCGTGCGACACGGGGAACAACACGGATGTCAAAAGGTTTGGGAATAACATAATCGGTTGACAACGGACATTCGGCATCAAACATGCCGGCAGCTGTATCTTTGGGATAAGCGATTGCAAGATCTTTTTTGACTTCTTCACTGATTTTTTCAGAGGCAAGTTCAGCCAATGCTTCAGATGCGGCAAGTTTCATCTCTTCATTGATGTCAGTAGCACGGACATCCAAAGCCCCACGGAAAATGCCGGGGAAACCGAGAACATTGTTGATCTGGTTTGCAAAATCACTGCGTCCGGTACCGACGACAGCGGCTCCGGCTTCAACAGCAATATCCGGCATAATTTCAGGGACAGGGTTTGCCATAGCAAAAATAATTGCGCCTTTGTTCATGGATTTGACCATTTCGGCAGTAACGCAGTTGGGAGCGGAGAAACCGAGGAAAATATCAGCACCTTTCATTGCATCAGCAAGAGTGCGTTTATCAGTGTCAATGGCAAAGCGTTTTTTCTGTTCGTTCAAGTCAGTACGGCCGTTATGAATAACACCTTTTGAATCGCACATGATAAAGTTTTCGCGTTTGGCGCCGCCGGTGATATAAAATTCACTGCATGAAATACCTGCTGCACCTGCACCATTGACCACAAAACGGCAATCTTCAATTTTTTTGCCAACGATTTTCAATCCGTTGATAATTGCGGCAAATGAGATAATTGCAGTACCATGCTGGTCATCATGAAAAACCGGAATATTCATTTTGCTTTTGAGAGTTTTCTCAACTTCAAAACATGCAGGAGCGCCGATATCTTCAAGATTGATACCGCCGAAGCATGGTTCAAGGCGTTCAACAGTTTCAATAAGTTTTGCGGCATCGGTACGACCTTTTTCATTGGCAACCTTGCTGATACAAAGAGGTACAGAATCAATATCTGCAAAGCGCTTAAAAAGAACGGCTTTTCCTTCCATAACGGGAATACCTGCTTCTGCTCCGATATTGCCGAGTCCGAGAACAGCAGTACCGTCACTTACGACAGCGACGAGATTACCTTTTGAAGTGTAATCCCAGACTTTTTCAGGAGATTTTTCAATTTCAAGACAGGGGGTGGCAACTCCGGGGGTGTAAGCAAGAGCCAAATCCTGTTGCGTGCGGCAATCCTTACTTGGAACAACAGAAATTTTACCGGGTTTTCCTTCAGAATGATAAACGAGTGCAAGTTCTTTCAAATCAGCCATTTTTTCAGTTCCTTATATATGAAAAATAATGTATTGATGTTATTTTGATAATATAGCATATTTTATTTTTTTTTCAAGAGCGGAGGCTGGCACAAAAAAAGCGGAAATCCGGGGGGGACCGGATTTCCGCAAAAGGGAATGCGGAGCGTTAAAAACGCAGGAGGGGAAACCGCATTCCCGTTTTTTGGGGGGCTTATTTTTTGGATACACGTTCAGCGTATTCGCCGGTACGGGTATCAATTTTTACCAAGTCGCCTTCATTGATGAAAAGCGGGACCTGGATTTCATAACCGTTATCAATTTTAGCAGGTTTGGTAACGTTGGTTGCTGTATCACCGCGGACTGCGGGTTCAGTTTCAACGATTTCTTTTTCGATAAAGGTGGGAAGAACGATTTCAATCGGCTCGCCGTTGAAAAGAGTGAATTTGCAGGTTGCTTCTTCGATAAGGAAGTAAATATTATTGCCGAGGAACTCGGGAGAGACCTGCATTTCTTCGTATGTTTCAGGATCGCTGAAAACATAATTGTGACCGTCGTTATAAGAATAGAACATTTCACGTTCTTCCAAATCGGGTTTTTCGATTTTATCGGTGGGGCGATAAGTTTTTTCCATACCGGCACCGGTGACGAGGTTTTTCATTTTGCAGCGGTAAAGAGCAGTACCTTTACCGGGTTTGCAAAAATCAAATTCAGTAATGATCCACGGCTGACCGTCGATCTCAATTTTCAGACCTTTTCTCAAATCAGATGCACTGAACATAATTAATTTCTCCTGTAAAAATTTTAGTGTATTCACTTAATATACACCTTTTTTATTTTTTTTCAAGTATTTTTTTTGAAACTCATTGAAAAAGAGGATGTTTGAGCAGAAAAGTTGACAATATTTATTTGATGTAAGAATGTAATTTTACCCAAAAAAACAAAAAGATGGAGGTTGTTATGATAACTGAATCACGCATTGTTTATTTCCGCCATATCCTCGGAAAAGACGGCAGAATTTCAGCTGAAAGTTTCTTTAGAGTAAAAAGTAATGCCGATGAAGCAGCTGCAGCTCGAATCGAAGCGGCAGAATGGGCAGGAAAAATCGGAACTCCGCTTAAAATCGGCGGCGGCGGGCAGAATGTTTACAGTGAACATGCTGATTTTCTGCTTGATTCAATAGAAATAAATGAAATGGCAAATGAATTTATTTTCGAATTGAAACTCACCGGCATTCCGAAAGCTGAAACATGGACTCTCCTGCCGGGAAGTGAACGTATCGAAGAAAACGGTTCCGTGATAAAGAAAATGCAGTACAGTTGTTTTTGTAAAAATACTCCATCAGCACCGCATGAAGGCGAAATCGTAATTGATGACGATGGCAAAAGATTGATTTGCAATTCAAGTAAAATTACAGATGAAGGCGGCAATCACAAAAAATTATCTGTCATATTCAAAAGCATTACTCCGCTTTTCGTCAATCATGGAAATTCCGGTTCATCCCCTGCTCCGGACGGAGACTCTCCGGAGATTGAGCAGGATGGAGTTTTTGTTACAAAAATCGAAGATTTTTTTAAGGATAATATCCGTTTCCGCAAAGCTGTTTTTTATTGGACAGCAGAGGTTTACGGAGAAAAATGTGCAGAATTGAGATTCTGGGATGATGCAAATACTCCAACATGGGCAGACAGCAATTTTATTTTGGAAAAAATGGAAAGTACTGCTGACGGTGGATTCGGTTATTTTGTTGAACTTACAGCAAGAGAGATAACCGATAAACTCGTTTCTGTATGCAGACAGGAAAACAGTTCAAACAAAAATGTAACAGCTGTTTACCATATCAATAAAAAAGAGAGCGCTTCATTTGAAAATCTTATCGGGATGCCGCCATCTTTTGTAAGTGGTGATTATATTGTAACTCAAGTCTCAACCAAAGAATTGAATCCGCTTCAGCAGGAGATAGCAGTCACTGCATCATTGCGCAAAGAAACACTTCAGCTCGGAGATGTTTTTAATGGTAAAAGTGAAGTTGGTACAGATTACAAAAAAGCCTCTTTTCTCGTAGCTCCCGAAAATACTGCCTCCGTCAGAGAAAATCTTTACCGTAATGCTCCGGCAGAATGGGCAGGGGAAAATTATTATGTAGAATCATTTACGGAACAGGAAAATCAGCAGGGAACAGTTTTTACTGTCAAAGCTGTTGAAATTTACACCCGCATGCTGTCTCTTTCACAGGAAGAGACTTTTGCCGGGTTCAATTATGACGGTACTCCATGCCGGAATGTGACTTATATCAGTGAATGGCAGGTGCTTGCAGAAGATGCAGAAAAATTTTTCAATCTCAGTGGTTTGAATGCTGACTGGTGTGGTACAGATGCAATAATTACCAATATAATTCCCAAACAGCTTTCTGATCTTGAATACCGCATAAAGATGGAAGCTCAGCTCCGTTCAAATTCCGATTTACACAAAAATTATAACAGTGATAACTATGAAAATCTGCATAAACGTACAGACTTGAATTGTGAACTTATTGACTTCCGTTTTTCGCCGAAAGATTGCGGTTATTTTCTCAACTGTGACGGACTCTATGATATAATTCCTGAATGGGAAAAAGTTATTGATTGCCCCGTGGTAACAGATGGTGTCCTGCCGGTTCGTTGTATAAACGCATCCTTCAAAATACTGCGCATCAGTGAAAGTACTTATCACAAAGGAAGTATGAATAAAAATATAAACGAGATGCTGAATTGGACTCAATATCGTATTTTCAATGGAAAAGTCGGTGGCTGTTCCGGTTCATATCTGAAAAGTGATCTCCATGCAAAAGAAATTTTCGACAACCACGGAAGCCGATGGACAAAAATAACCAAAGTTTATGACCTTGCTCCTGTTGGAAAAGAATGGAATCCATACTTTTTCCGTCAATTTTAAATAATTTTAATTACATTTTTCTCATAAGATATTGCTGCTTGCCAGACTCCGGTTTTGCAGCAGTATTTTTTTGTTTATGGCATATATACAGTTTGCCGATTTTTACACTTTTGCAAAACTTATTGTATTTTTTAATGATTTATTTGCATTTTTTAGTGAAAAATACTTGATATTATAATAAGCAGCGGTATATTTTATTAACATTTTTCTATAATTTTATATAAAAGGAGCTTATTATGAATATCGAATGGGACAAACTCGGTTTTGAATTTATGCCGACCAAATCAAACATCCGTTTTACCTATGCTGACGGAAAATGGGGCGAAGGCAGACTCTGCAACTCTTATGAAATCTCTATCAATGTTGCAGCCAACTGCCTCCACTACGGACAGGCGATTTTTGAAGGCTTGAAAGCCTTCCGCGGCAAAGACGGCAAGATCCGCATCTTCCGCCCCGATGAAAATGCCAAACGTCTCAACAGTTCAGCCAAACGTCTCTGCATGCCTGAATTCCCGGTTGAAAAATTTATCGAAGCTGTCAAAACTCTGCTTCAGGACAATATTGAATACGTTCCCCCCTACGGCACCGGCGGTTCAGTTTATATCCGTCCGGTAATGTTCGGTACAACTCCGCAAATCGGTGTCGCCTCCAGCAAAGAATATGAACTCGTGATCATGGCAATGCCCGCCGGACCTTATTACAAAGGCGGATTCAAACCCGTTGATGCAATGTCTGTCACCGGTTTTGACCGCGCGGCTCCCCATGGCACAGGAACTATCAAATGCGCCGGAAACTACGCTGCAAGTCTCCTTCCTGCAAAAATTGCCAAAGAAAACCATTGCCCGGTTCCTCTCTTTCTCGATCCCAAAACCAATGAATTTGTTGATGAATTCGGAACAAGCAATTTCCTCGCTATCACTAAAGACGGCAAATATGTAACTCCTGCATCTTCTTCAATCCTGCCCAGTATCACCAACAAGAGTCTGATGCAGATTGCCGAAGACATCGGCATGACCGTTGAACGCCGCCCCATTCATATTTCCGAACTTGCAGAATTTGCTGAAGTTGCAGCCTGCGGTACTGCGGTGGTCATCACTCCCATCGGCAGAATCTTCTGCGGTGATCAGGTTTTTGAATATTCCAAAGAGGTCGGTGCAAATCTTCAGAAACTTTACGATACCATTACCGGTATTCAATACGGCGAAGTCGCAGACACCCATAACTGGACAGTTACCTTGTAATTAATGGAGAGAAAAATGGAAATTTTCAGAAAAGTTGCCGACATGCAGGCTTTCGCTAAAAAAACAGTGCGTGAAGGTAAAAAAATTGCACTTGTGCCGACTATGGGATTTCTGCATGAAGGCCATTTATCTCTCATTGACCGTGCATGCGCAGAAGCAGATGTTGTAATTGTCAGCATTTTTGTAAATCCGACTCAATTCGGTCCGACAGAGGATTTGGATAAATATCCCCGTGATTTTCAACGTGACAAAGATTTATGCGAAGTTCATGGTGCATCTGCAATTTTTGCTCCTGAACCGGAAGAAATGTATGCTTCAGACAGAAGTATCTGGGTCGATGAAGAGAAACTTTCAAAAAAACTCTGCGGCAAAAGCCGTCCTATCCACTTCAGAGGTGTATGCACTGTTGTAAGCAAACTTTTTAACATCTGTTTGCCGGATGTGGCAATTTTCGGGCAGAAAGATGCTCAGCAGGCATTAATAATCAAGCGAATGGTGCGCGACTTGAATTTTCCGGTGGAAATAATCGTATCTCCGCTTATCCGTGAAGCAAGCGGTCTGGCATTGAGTTCCCGCAACAAATATCTGACTGATGAACAGAAAAATGATGCGCTCTCACTCTCTCGTTCTCTCAACATGGCAAAAGAACTTATCAGCCAAAAAGGTCTTTGTGCATGCGATGAAGCAGTAAAAATGATGCGTGATGAAATAACCAAATGTCATGGTGAAATCGATTATGTGGAATGCCTTGACTCAAATACACTCGAAGCCCCCGTTGAAAATACTACTGAAATCCTTATCGCCGTTGCCGTAAAATTCGGTACTACACGGTTGATAGATAATGTTTTACTTGGAGTTTGATAATGATCCGTTTAGACAGTTCTGCCAAAGATTTTGCAGAAAAAATGCGTCCTCTCTGCGAACGTCCCGGCTACCCTCCGGAAATTGAAGTGCAGGTTGCAGAAATACTCAACAATGTACGCTCAAGAGGCGATGAAGCGATTGCTGAATACGCTTTGAAATTTGATAAAGTTCAGCTTAAACCTGAAAATTTCAAAGTTACAGAAGCGGAAATCAGAGAAGCTTCAAAACTTGTCGCCCGCAAGGACAAAACTGCTATTAATGCCGCATTGAAAAATATCCGTACATTTTCCAAAGAACGTCTGCCGCGCAACTGGCAGTTCTCTCCCCGTCCCGGTGTTATGCTCGGAGAGAAATTCACCCCGATGGAACGTGTCGGAGTTTATATTCCCGGCGGTACTGCGCCTCTCGTCTCAACCGTGATCCATACCGCCGGTATTGCTGCTGCAGCCGGAGTAAAAAATATCGTTGCAGTCACACCTCCGAACCGGGAAGGAAAAGTTCATCCAGCAGTTCTCTATGCTATGAAAAAAGCAGGAGTTACAGAAATTTACCGACTCGGCGGAGTTTACGGCATTGCTGCATTGAGCTGTGGAACTGAAACTATTAGAAAAGTTGAAAAAATCGTAGGTCCTGGCAATGCGTATGTTACTGCTGCCAAAAAACTTGTCTATGGGCAGGTTGCCATTGATATGGTCGCAGGGCCTTCAGAAATTCTTATCGTTGCAGACAAAAGTGCAAATCCGGATTTTGTTGCCGCCGATATTCTCTCACAGGCGGAACACGGCAGCGGCTTGGAGCAGGCAGTTCTCGTTACAACGGATAAACGCATGCTCAAAAAAGTCGAAGATGCCGTCAATGAACAGAAAAAAAGTCTGCCCCGTCTCGAAACTGTCGAAAAAGTTCTCGAAAAGGGCTGTTTCCTGATTCTTGCCAAAAATATTGATGAAGCTTGTAAAATCGCATCGGATTATGCACCTGAACATTTGGAACTCATGTGTGAAAATCCGGAATATGCAGCAAAGAAAATAACTGCTGCAGGTGCAATTTTTATGGGACAATGGACACCTGAACCTGCAGGAGATTTCTGCGCAGGACCGAGTCATGTGCTTCCGACAGCAGGCAGTGCCAAATTTTTCAGCGGACTCACAGTCGATGGATTTTTCCGCCGCAGTTCACTTGTCAAATACAGCGAACGTGCAATTCAGCGCGAAATACCTGTAATTGAAGCATTTGCAAAAATGGAAACTTTGAGCGCACACGGCAGAAGCGGCAGTATCAGACGAAAGGCAGGCAAAAAATGAGCCGTCCATATAAGTCTTATTTCAGACCGGAAATTGATGCAATGCAAGGGTATACTCCCGGAGAACAGCCGAAAATGCAGCAGCTCATCAAACTCAATACCAATGAAAATCCTTATCCTCCGTCAGAAAATGTCTTGCAGGCATTGAAAGACTTGGATATGAAGCGGTTGCGCCTTTATCCCGATCCGCTGGCAGATGATTTGTGCGATCTGATTGCCCGGCATTGGGGCATCAGCAGAAATATGGTTATTGCCGCTAATGGTTCGGATGATTTATTGACTATGGTATTCCGGGCGTTCACTTCAGATAAACTTGCCGTCAGCTTCCTGGAACCGACATACAGTTTGTACAAAATTCTTGCACAAATGCAGCATGCTGAAATACGTAAAATCAAGCTTACCGGTGATAATTTTGAAATGCCGTCAGATATTCTGGAACAGGCAAAAGGTACAAATCTGTTGATTATCACCCGCCCGAATGCGCCGACCGGTAACAGTTTTGCAATAGCAAAAATGAGAGAGATTTGCGAAAAATTTGACGGGATAGTTTTAATTGACGAGGCTTACGCAGATTTTGCAGAAGATAATTGTATCGACTTTGTAAAAGAATATCCTAATGTTATCGTATCCCGCACATTTTCAAAGAGTTATTCTCTTGCCGGTATGCGTTTGGGGTATGCCGTTGGCAATGAGGAGTTGATCAACGGTCTTTATAAGTTGAAAGATTCCTATAATGTTGACCTTGTCGCCCAGACTGCGGCAAAAGCAGCATTTGCAGATCAGGAAAATCTGGTTAAAAATTGTAAAAAAATCAAAGAAACCCGGGCAATGCTGTATCAGGCGTTGAGAGATATGAACTTTACAATAGTTCCGAGTGAAACTAATTTTCTGTTTGCCTCACCTCCTGACGGTGATGGAGAAAGATATTTCAAGGCATTGCGTGATGAAGCAATTATTGTCCGTTATTTTCCCGGAGAGATAACAGGCAGATACGTCCGCATTACAATCGGACTTCCGGAAGAGATGGAAAAATTGCTGAAAGTTACAAAAAATCTCATTTGACAAAGTAAACGCACACAGCTCTCAAAATGAGCGTGCGTTTACTTTTACAATAGCCACTAACAAAAAAAAACGAAAAACTGCAAAAAAATCGCTTGCAAAAATCAAATAATATAGTATATTATAAAATACTTGTTACCGCGGAGGAGTGGTCGAGTGGTCGAAGGCGCAACATTGGAAATGTTGTGTACGGGCAACTGTACCGTGGGTTCGAATCCCACCTCCTCCGCCATTTTTTTTGCAAAAATGCGGGATAGCCTGAATGAAATGAAGGCAATCCCATAAAAGCATTTTTCCAAAAAAATGGCGGAATGAAGCCGTCAGGCTTTGCTTCATGGCACGCAGTGCCGCTTCATGCATCGCAAGATGCGCTTCATATTTTGCGGCATCGCCGCAAAATGCTTCATAAAAAACGCCTGACGATGAAGCAGCTCCATTTCATTCTGCTATGAAG
>JAFVPG010000399.1 GCA_017505415.1 Lentisphaeria bacterium
AACTTGGGAAGCATTGCCAGAACCTCACGGGTCAGGACATTGCCATTCTTGGGGTTCTTGTCTTTCAAAATACCATTGTAGAGCAAGAATATTCCACGCTCGTTATACTCTCCGATGAACGGAGTTGTCAAGTCGTTGGCATCAGGCAGCGGTGTACCTGTTTCTGAAAAGAAAACATGCTTGGCAAGATCGGCGAACTTGATTTCAGAAAACACATTACCGAACTCATCAAACAGCGGACTACCCAAGCGATAATAGCGGAAGCCACCACCGAGTGCAGGTACTTGTTTATTTTTAGTATCAGTAAAGCCGTGGGATGCCCGACGGATTCGCTCTGCGGTAACATCTTCGGCAATCTTCTGAACCATTTCTACTAAAATAAACCGTCGGTCACCATTGTCCTCTGCATTTTGTTTTAGCACAGCATGCCCAGTAGTACCAGAGCCTGCGAATGAATCCAATATCAAGTCTCCCGGCTGTGTTGCTACCTGAAGGATTCGTTGAACTAAGCGAGTTGGTTTAGGAGTGTCAAAAGAGGATATTCCATCAAAAATGCTGAGAATATCTTTTTTAGCTTCATCGGTATGTCCAGCATCTTCAAAAGTCCAAAAATTTGTAGCGATTTTCCCTTGCAAATTTTCTTTGTAGGTTTTCCGTCGAATTCCCCCTTTTCCTCCGTTCGTAAAAAAGAACCGGGGCCAGTTACCTCTTGCATAAATCTTTTCGGCTTCGCATTTTGCCTGATCTATAGGATTGGCAAGTACAATGCCTAATACATCTTTGCGGACTTCTGTTTCAGAAATACCACACACCTTGGCTCTTTCTGTTTCATCATGTAAATTTTCAAGTTTATATGCAGTCCATTGGCTCATATAATTCAACATATCTTCTTGGGAATAACGCCAACATGCGCTTCTTGTCGGATAAATCATTTTTCCTGTAAACGGATGTTGAATGGCATAAACCATACCTTGATGAGTAACTGCCCCTGGAGCAAAAGCAGAAGTATTTTGCCAATCTCCCAATACATCATTATCTGGATTTTTATAATTTGCATCCATTTTTGCTGTACGAGAAAGCCTATTCGGTTTCCAATCAACAAAACGGCTGTAAACAAGAAGATGTTCTGACTCAGCAGGAATTCCTTTTGAATCATTGCGCATTGAATATGTTCGTTGCCATGCGATGTCCGCCACAAAATGATTTGCCCCAAAAATTTCATCACAGAGCAATCTCAAATGAGCAACTTCATTGTCGTCGATAGAAATCCATACAGAGCCGTCTCGCCGCAAAAACTCTCTCAAGAGTTTCAATCTGGGATACATCATGCAAAGCCACTTGTCATGGCGGGAGAGGTCTTCAGCTTCTTTGCCGACAACGTTGCCGAGCCACTCCTTGATTTCGGGAGAGTTCACATTATCGTTGTAGATCCACCCTTCGTTGCCTGTGTTGTATGGAGGATCTATGTAGATACACTTGACTTTGCCCGCATAGTACGGCAGGAGAGATTTCAACGCCACAAGATTGTCGCCCTGAATAAGCATATTTCCCGAATCCTTGTCGCCACAGGACAATTCAGGAACTTCATTCAGCAAGTGAAACGGCACCTGCTTATCGTGATTTATCACAGCTTTTTTGCCAATCCAGTCAAGCGTCGGCATATCGACTCCCAGTCAGTAAAATTTCTCAAAACTACAACCGTGCTTCTGCACAAATATACAAACGCAGTAATATATCACGCCGATACAACTTTTTCAATCTGAAATTCTATTTTTTGTCAACCTATGGTTGACATTGAGGTATAAATAGCTGAACAAAAAGTAACATAATCAAATTTTTGCCTGAATTTCAGGAATCAAACCTGCATCCATTTGAGTAAGACCAAAGCACTCTTAAATTCAATTCCCGCAAGAACTTTCAAACGAATACAGTATTACAGGGACTTTTTTGCTGGGATATTTATCAGTTGGAACTATTTTTCAGTGTTTTTGTTGCAAAATTTTTGATCGCAGTAAAAAAAGATGATATTTGATTTTTTCTTTGCTTAATTTCACAGACAAAAAATTCATCAATGTTTTTACGGAAACTTTCATGTTCTTGGGTGGAGATATCAAAATAAACCGTTCTTGAATACTCATTGTCAAGGCTGTCTGTAACTATAACATCTAAAGTGTAAGTTCCTGCTTTCCAGAAAAAATCTTCACTGAGTTCATTTTTCAAAGAGGCTATTTCTGTCGAATCTGATAATTCCCGAACAAGCTCTTTTGTTTCTTGTGATAAATCCAATGTATTGACTCTATTTATTATGTTGTTTGTCAAGTGTTGCAATTTTTCATTTCTTTGATTGTCTACATCTGAAAACTCTATTTTCAGAGTTCGTATGTCATCCTGAAGGATACGTTCAGGAGCAGCTTGCGAAAATGATTCCAACGACATACTTCCAAAATTTTGAGTAAACAATGGAAGAAGCGCTGACCAATTAAGAATTCGAGTGTCGCCTGATTTACAGTTTTTTACTTCAACAGCAACATTTTTTATTGTCATCGCATCATTTGGCGGTTGAAGTGTAACAGAAAGGCGAAGATATGAGCCAGCACGATTAAAAAACAATATAAGATTGTCAATGGCAATAAAATTTAACTTATAACGGAAAAATTTTTTCTTAAACCACTTCCTGATTTCAGGCTGTAAAAATGAAGCTATCAAGCTTATAATAGAAACCAGAAGAGCAATTATTGCAACAGTTATTTCCATTTTGAAAAATCCTTATTTTTTAAGTCCGTACATACCAGCCGCCGGTTCGTTTTGAACCGCGGTACTCTATTTTTTCATCGTCGGTCAGGCGTCTGACGATACGATCGATCGTTCGCAGAGAAATTCCTGTAATGGCTCGCAAACAGTCCCGTTTGATCCCCGGATTTTCAGTGATGGCCTCCAAAATTTTCATTTCGCCATTTATCTCGCCAACTTCCGGTTTTATTTCGCCATTTGAGG
>JAFVPG010000400.1 GCA_017505415.1 Lentisphaeria bacterium
AACTACATAATAATTTTTTCATCTTCATATCCTCCTTAAAATCCGAATAAATCTTTTATTCCGCCGAAGCCCTGTTTGGGTTCGGGTTTTACATAATCAAAACCGCCTGACGGTTCCGAAATATTAAAGCCGATATTGGGACAATCGGGATCGCCCTCAAAGCAGTGTTCTGTATCTACGTGATAGCAGGTGTCGCCGATTTTCTTATACAAATGTGCAATGCTCGGATACTGACCTGCCTGTGTAAATCCGTTTTGTATCAAAATCTGTCTGTACTGCTCGACTGCGTTTGCCGCCCCAAGGTGATTTCCCTTAAAGTCTGCCGAGAAGGTGATATAATCGCCGTAATCTTCTATATAGTAGTTACTTCCACCGCAGTTCCATTTGGGATAAGCCGAAAGCTTTTCATCCCACTCTGCCATTATCTTTGAGTTTTTGTCTGCCTCCGCTAGTTCTTCGGCAATGGCTGACGGGAGTTTTGCTCCGCAGTCCTGACAGAATTTTGTGCCGATGGCGTTCTGCTTTCCGCAGGCGGTACAAACTGCACCTTCGGCTACCGTCTGTTCGGGGAGTGCCGTTCCGCATTCGGGGCAGAACTTTTTATCTGCCGTGGTCGGCTTTTCACAATTCGGGCAAACCTTCATATTTTTTGCAGCCTCGGTAGCGTAATTATTTACGCTTCTTTCCAAATTTGCAAATGCGCCCTGAAAACCGCCGCCCTGAGTCTCACCTCCGTTTTGATTGCCTGCGGCATTATCTATATGCCCTGCCGCTTTGTTTGCAAGATCTGTGGCTGTCGGCTCGATTGCTTTGCCTATGGCATCGCCAACGGCTCTGCCGATTCCCTGACTCACACCTCGTCTGATTGCTCTTTCCAAATCAAAGAAACTCATAACTTATGCCTCCTTTATATAGGTAATTTTTGCCTCATAATTTTTCTCCGCACTGCGGACAGTATTCGGTGTCATCCTTTACAACCGTGTCGCAGCTTTTACAAAACTTGTGTCTTTCCTTATATTCCTGAAACATATTCTTTTCAGGAAGCTTTGCACCGCACTCGGTACAGAAGCTTTCTGTTGAAGGTGATGCGCGTCCGCAGGATTTGCAAACCTTCAGTCTTTTCATAGCACGGGGACCGAAACCGTATTCGTCCATACTTTCCTGCCGTACCTGTTCCGCTAAAATCAGTCTCATCCTTCATACCTCCTCATAGCGCAGAGCCGAGCCGCAGCTTGTGCAAAATGTATCAGATATTGAAACCTTGCTTCCGCAATGTCTGCAAAACTTCGGCGGGTTCTCCCAGGGGGAGCAGTCAACACACATAAAAGTATCTGCGTTATACATTGCGTCGCATACGAACCGTCCGCATTTTTTGCATCTGCTGATTTCCGGCTTTGCAATTTTCCATGCTCTTTTTAATCTTTCCTCCGGTGTGCCGCCCTCGATCGGTTCGGTTATAAAAACTCTCGCTCCCGATAAATCGCAGAAAAAGCTGTACCGATTTCCGTTTATGATTTTATAAGAAGCAATTTTCTCCGGCATACGCATCCTCCTTTCAGAAAATTTTTCCTTAGAAAAGTAACAAATTTTTCTAAAGTATTGAATTTTTCAACACTATTTGATATAATATAAATAATCAGAATTGGTAAGGTGCATCGGAAAATGATTTTTTGATGTACTTTACAAGCTCAATTATACATATTTTTTTACCTTTGTCCTCACCCCAAAATGCCAAAAAGATGGGAAAAATCAAAAAAAATTAAAAAATTTTTCTCAAAGGGGTGGGAAAAAGGGTGGGAAATTTGAAAAATTTCGTAAAGGGGACATATTTTTATGCGAAAATTAACGGCACTCATTCTCACGGGAATTTTAATCACATTTTCACTTGTCGGCTGCGGTCAAAATACAACACTTAATCCGAACAGCCCGACGACCTTATCCATCTGGCATGTTTACGGAAATCAATCCGAGTCGCCGTTTAACGATGCAATAGATGAATTTAATTCAACTGTCGGCAAGGAAAAGGGTGTTTTTGTTTCCGTAACCTCTATGGTTGATTCCGATTCCATTGACCAGCACCTTTTTGACGCTGCAAAGGGTACACCGGGCAGCGGTGATTTCCCCGATTTGTTTACTGCATATCCGAGAGTTGCCGAGGGTATAGGTGAAGAATTGCTTACAGACTGGAACGATATATATTCCGAGGAGGAGCTTTCCGTCTTTGTTGATGACTTTCTTGCGGAGGGCAATATTTCGGGCAGACAGCTCACGCTTCCCATTGCCAAATCGACAGAGCTTCTTTTTGTAAACAAAACCTTATTTGACCGTTTTGCAAATGAAAGCGGTTTTTCAGTCAAGGACTTTGAAACCTTTGACGGTCTTTTTGAAATGGCATCCGCCTATTATGAATGGTCGGACGGCAAGGATTTATTCCAGTATGATGATTTCTACAACTATTTCCTTATCAATGTTGCCGCAAAGGGTGACGAGCTTATCAAAAACGGCAAGGTAAACTGCGATACCAACGAATTTAAGGATGTTTTTTATGCGATTGCGGGGCCCGGAATTGAAGGCGGTATAAGCCTTTATGATAATTTCGGAAGCGATCTTTGGAAAACAGGCGATATTATATCCTACATCGGTTCGTCTGCCGGTATTCTTTATACCCGTGATGATGTAACCTATCCTGACAACAGCGTGGAAAAGATTGAGCTGTCGGTTCTTGCATATCCTGTTTTTGAGGGTGCTGCACCTACCGTTATGCAAAGGGGTGTAACGCTCTTTGCTCATAAAACAGACGACGCAAAGAAAAACAAGGCAATGGAAATATTTGTTGATTTCCTTGCAGAAAAGGACAATAACATTGAATTTGCCTCTGCATCGGGCTATATTCCGGGAACAGATGAAGCCTTTGAAGGACTTTTTTCAAACCTTGAAGGAGTAGAAAATCCCAAATACCGTATGCTTTATGAGGCTGTAAGCGATATGTACGGCAAATATACCTTCAAGCCGCTTCCCGTGTTTGAAAATTCTTCTGCCGTTCAAAAGGAATTTGACAGCAATGTTACCAATATACTTTCAAAGGCACGGGCAGAGTATCAGGCGAGAGTGTCCGCAGGCGAGGATAAAAGCACCGTTTTACCGGAGCTTTGTGAAAAGGCGCTCAATGAACTTAAAAGCAAGTATTAAAGGATAAGGAGGAGCAGAAATGAAGCTGCCGCAGATTAAAGCCACTTTGGCGGAAAT
>JAFVPG010000401.1 GCA_017505415.1 Lentisphaeria bacterium
CACTTGAAAGCAATGGTCGAAGAAGCCAAAAAAGCCGGTGTCAAAAAAGTCCGCATCCACGCTCTCCTTGACGGTCGTGACGTTCCTGAAACTTCTGCTCTTGAATATGTCCGTCCCTTTGAAGAATTTCTCGCCTCCCTGAATGATGCAGATTTTGATGCCAGAATCGCTTCCGGCGGCGGACGTATGGTAATCACCATGGACCGCTACGGCGCAAACTGGGAAATGGTTCGCAAAGGCTGGGAAATCCATGTTCACGGCAACGGCGAAATGTTCAAAAATGCCGAAGAAGCAATTACTGAACTCCGCAACCGCACCAAAGCAATCGACCAGGATCTGCCGCCCTTTGTCATCTCCGATGACGGCAAAACTCCCATCGGTGCAATGGCTGACGGCGATGCAGTTATTTACTTCAACTTCCGCGGCGACCGCTCTCTGGAAATCACTGCCGCTTTTGAAGATGACAACTTCACCCATTTTGACCGCGGAGTCCGTCCTGCAGTCATGTATGCAGGTATGATGGAATACGACGGCGACTTGCACCAGCCCAAAAACTTCCTCGTCAATCCCCCCGAAATCGACCGCACCATCGGCGAATATCTCTGCAACAGCGGAGTCAAACAGCTTGCAATTTCTGAAACTCAGAAATTCGGTCATGTAACATACTTTTTCAACGGCAACAAATCCGGCAAATTCAATGAAGAACTCGAAGATTATGTCGAAATCAAATCCGACATCGTGCCTTTTGAACAGCGTCCGTGGATGAAAGCCGCTGAAATCACCGATCAAATCATCGAAGCCATCGAAAGCGGCAAGTATGGTATGATCCGTTTCAACTTCCCCAATGGCGATATGGTCGGTCATACCGGTGATTTTCAGGCGGTTCTTGTGGCTATGGGAGCAGTTGACATCTGCCTTGCCCGTATCAAGGATGCAGTAGAAAAAGCCGGCGGAGTACTCGTCGTTACCGCTGACCACGGCAATGCTGACGATATGCTTGAACATGACAAAAAAGGTGAAGTCAAATTTGATAAAAACGGTCAGGTCTGCCGCAAAACCAGTCACTCTCTCAACAAAGTTCCCTGTATCATATACGATCCCGGATTTCAGGGCGAATATGAAGCTGAACTCAATGAGGGACTCGGTATCAGCAGTATCACTGCAACCTGCATCGAACTTCTCGGCTTTAATGCTCCTGAAGGCTACGACAGCAGTGTGCTTAAAATGAAATAAAACATTTGCAGCGGGAGCGGAAAAAGATTGAAACTTTTTCTGTCTCCCCTGCTTATTATCCTAATCTGTACTCAAAGGAATAAATGGAAACTGAACTGCAAGAATCAGAAATTTCATTAAACGATTCCGGAAAGAAATTCAAAATTGGTTATTCCGACAGCAAGATCGGAAATAAAACAGTTATTTTTCTCCACGGATTCGGTTCTTTTATCCATACCTTTGATACACTTCTGCCATATCTGCCGGCAAATTGGCGTTTTCTCCGTTTATGTCTTCCTCCGGATGGTGCATATACCATTGAGGAACAATCAGATATATTAAAAAATTTTATCCTGCAAAAAAATCTTGATTCAATCATACTCGCCGGTCATTCAAGCGGCGCATCTGTCGCTGTACTTGCAGCTGCAGATACTGAAATTGCATCACGTATAGATAAACTTGTCCTGAATACCCCTCTTATTGCCGCAAAAAAAATTCCGGATTTTATCAAAAATATTGCCGTTTACAACGAAAATAATCCGTTGATACGTTACGCAAGTGAAGATGTTTTTACATACATTTTTTTGAAAAAAGCTTTTTTCGATGAACGTAAAATCACTTCAACGATGATACGTTCAAACGCCGATATTCTGAAAAATGCCGGAGAGAAAGAACATCTTATTTCTTTTGCCAGAAATCTTGATATGGCATCTCTGCGCAAAGTGAAAAATAAATTGACAGGAATAAAAATTCCCACCCTTATTCTTTGGGGGGCAGAGGATGAACTCTTTGATATTGAAGATGCATATTGCTGCAAAGAAGCAATCCACAGTTCGGAATTGAAGATAATTCCGCATTGCGGTCATCTTTTGCATGAGGAACTTCCTGCAGAAACAGCAGCCGAAATTACCGGATTTATAACTTCAAAGGCAACATTTGAACCTGAAAAGAAAAAAATTCTTTTTTCCGGTCATAAAAAACAATATGATTCTCTGCCGATGCGGCACAAAATGAAATTGAGAAAGATGGTGGAGAATTGGGGTATTGGAACTCTGACGATTCTGATTTTTATGAAATTGATTCAATTTCTGCGTTTCTGCGGTCTGCGTGCCAACGAAAACGGCTGGCGCAAAGCAAGCGGTATTTTTCTGCAGAAAGAGCAATCAAAATTTATTCTCGGTTCTTTTTATCTGAAATATTACAGAGAATACCAATCTGTCCCCTTTGACCTTGAAAGCGCAAAAGCTATGTTCATTCACCGCATCAGTGAATTTCTGCGCAGCAAAAGCATGCTTCACTGGTCGATTGAGCCTAAACTTTTCAGCTTGCATCGAAAACGGTTGAACTTCAATGATATTGTTGAAGCGGAATTCGCCACTGACGGTACTTTGCTGAAAATAGTTCCTTATTTTGACCGTACACGCAAATCTTTTCAGGCTTTGAGTCAGGAACATATCTCCGGTGTGCTTAATGAATTTATTCAATACTACAATAAACTTGTACATAAAAAAGTCAATAATATTCCACGCCGCATGTCACGGCATTTGAAAACGTGGATTTTCAAAGTACGCAAACTCAGTTTTACCGGCCGCTTTGATATGCTTGAACTTATTGAACGTTTAATGACTGCATCTTTCATTAATTTTGAACATCTTGCGAATAATGATTTACGCAAAAGGTTATCAACTCCGAATCTGAAAGTGTATCATCATCCCGGGTGGGGGCTTTTGAATATGGTAGTCAGATTTTCAAATGATTTTGCCAGTGCAGACTTGTGGGTGCAGTATCATCATGTTCCTGTTGACGGTATGCCTATGCAGGAAATTCTTGAAGAGTTAAAGAAAAAGTGGGGAACTACTCAAGTTCTGCAATATCCTGCATTGACTTCTCATGAGGCACGACCGGAAGTGATTTACTGTGGAAATTCTCTGTTCAGAGGCAGGTTTTTTG
Organism: Lentisphaeria bacterium; assembly: GCA_017505415.1. Taxonomy (GTDB): domain Bacteria; phylum Verrucomicrobiota; class Lentisphaeria; order Victivallales; family Victivallaceae; genus RGIG5270. The sequence continues at coordinate 3,163 of JAFVPG010000401.1, forward strand.
CAGATTTCAGTCAGATACTTGCTTTGCGCCGTCAACTGAATGAAAAATATTCATCTGAAATGTCAGGTCCTGCAACATTGGCAAGCATGCTGATGTGGGGACTCTGCCGTCACGAATTTTTCCGTGATGCAAAAATACTTTTTCCGGTTGACATTGCCAAGGGGGTAAAATCTGCCAATGAACGTGAACTCGGTCTGCTTTTTATGCGCCCTGACAGATTTTTCAATCCATCTGATGAACTCAATGGATTTTTGAAGTATGAAAAAGAGTTCAATATGCGTCTCTCCCGCACCCGAACCTGCCGCAGTGAAAGTTATGAAATGATGGAACTTTATTCCATGGTTCATCCGATTTTTTACTGTTTTGCCAAAAATCTCATGCCAAAGGCAACCAGTGAATATCTCGGTACTGTCGGTTTGTCTATGATGCGTAATGCTGAAATGTTCCTTGCCCCGTTCAGTGATTTGCAAAAACGCGGTTTTATGGCGATAGGTAATTTATCTGTTCCAACCATTGACGGCGGCAAAGCCGGAGCCGTAAGTATTTGCGGCTCACGCAAGGAAATAAAAGCATATATTGAAGCATTGAGTGATATGACACAAAATTATAACAAATATATAAATATGTAAAATAAGGAAGCAGAAAATGATAAAATCTCAACAGGAATTTAAATCAGAAATCCGTAAAAATATGCGTGACGGTAACGGCGAAATTTTAATAACTCATCTCCTCAATACAACTGAAGACTTGAAAGCTCAGGCACGTCTTTTCGCAAAACTTACTATTGAAAAAGGCTGTTCCATAGGTTATCATGAACATATCAACGAAGAAGAGATATTTTATATACTGCAGGGAACTGCAAAACTTAATGATAACGGAACTGATAAAATCCTCAATACCGGAGATATTGCCGTCACTTCCAATGCTGGGCATGCCATTGAAAATATCGGCGATGAAACATTGGAAGTTCTCGCTGTAATTTTAAAATTCTGACCGACAGGAAATTTTATCATGCTTAAATCTTCCCGCAACATAGTCAGTGCCATTGAACTTGGAACTTCTAAAATTTGTGTGCTTATCGGAAATTCCAATCCCAATGGACAGCTCGAAGTCATCGGTCATGGAGAGGTCCCGACCGAAGGCGTTATTGTCAAGGGTGAAATAATTGATATGGAAGCCGCTTATGAAAAATTGAATATAGCTCTTGATGATGCCGACCGTTCTTCCGGCAGAGAATTATCCAATAACCGTCTCTCTGTTATCAATGTTACCGGCTGCAATATCGACAGCGTTCACAATGTCGGAACCGCTATTATCCGCACTCCGGATCAGAAAATTACCGAAAATGAACGCCGTGAAGCCAATCAGAGTGCAGAAATTCTCAATATGCCGCCGGACAAAACACCGTTGCATACAGCAGAATCTTATTATGTTCTGGACAATCAGCGCCGACTGCGCAATCCTGAAGGACAGATTGCCAATAAACTTGATGCTCATATTCAGATAATCCGTGGAAATACCAACCGCATAGAAAATTTTAAAAACCTCGTCGTAGATGTCGGCATTGATGAAAATGCAATTCTTCCGATTTTCAGCGGCACTTGTACCGACATGGGAATTTTATCTTCTGATGAAAAAGAACGGGGTGTCCTGCTCATTGACTTCGGAGCTGGAACTACTGAATATATGGTTGAATACAAGGAAGGCATGATTGCAGGAGGTGTTTTCCCAATTGGATTTCATCATGTGCTGAATGATCTTGCCATCGGATTGGATCTGCCGTTTGATTTCTGCCGTAAACTTGCAGACAGCGGCAAACTTGAATCATTGCTTAAATCCGGTGAAGAATATCTTGAATATCCAAATCAGAGATCCATCCGTAAAATACCGGTCAGTTCTTTTGAAACCATTATAGAACTGCGTCTGCGTGAACTTTTCGGTTTAGTCGGTGATGCTCTGCGTACAGAAAATATTTTGCAGGATCTCGGAGCCGGAGGAGTACTGACAGGAGGTGGTTCTCTTCTTACTATGAGCCAGAATATTTTTCAGGAGACTTTTCAGTGTTCTGCCAGAATCGGTCAGCCTCACGATGTTGTAGGTGCTTCAGGAGAAATAACTTCTCCACGGTACAGTATGGTTTACGGCGCACTGAAAATCGCTGATGATCAGAACCGCAATTTTGAAATAATCAACAGCCGTACGCCTTTGCAGACGATTGAAGGTATGGTAAATAAACTTATATCTTTCGGTAAAAATATCAAGGAGTCGATAAGTATATGAATAATCCAAAAAAAATCGCCATTGTCGGTGTCGGACAGGCCGGATGCCGTACTCTCAATGAAATTTCGACTCTGCGGCAAGCTCAGAATTTCACACTTTTTGCCGTTGATACTGACGAACATACTCTTGCTGAATGTCAGATTGATGCACAGCATAAACTTCTTGCCGGTTCAAACTGGCGTCATGGGCAGGGGTGCGGTGGCGATGCTATGGCGGGTTCCCGTGCCATTGCTTCTTCCCGTACGCAGCTGGAAAATCTGTTGAATGGTTTTGATTTGATCTTTTTTACAGGAGGACTTGGCAGAGGAAGTGCCACAGGAGGCATGCCGATTCTTTCAAGTGTGGTAAAAAAACATAAAATACCCGCAATTTTTATTGTGACAATGCCATTCAAAATGGAAGGTCTTGGCAAACAGCGTACTGCAGAATCAACTTTGAAAAATGAGCTTTTCCCTTTGGCTGAAGTTGTGCTTGCACTCCCGAATGATCTTCTTTTTTCAATTCTTCCGGGAGATGTTTCACTGGAAGAAGCATTTCGTGCATCCAACCGTCAAATCGCCAAATGTGTCATATCTCTGGCTATGATTTTCATGGGCGGAAATCTGCTGCCTGCCAACTACGCTGATCTTGCCGGGCTTCTGCAGCAGAAAAAAAGCACCGTCAGCATTGGTATCGGACTTTGCAGTGCCAAAGATGCTCAGGAAGAACGCCACTCTGTTCTTTTTGAACGTATGATGCAGTCACCTCTTCTTGGAGGTGTCCGTAAAATAAAAGAAGCTGATGCAATCATTGCTTCTTTGCTCGGGGGTAATGACTTGAATGCGGCAAATTGTCTGCATATTTTTGAAAAAGTAAAAGAAATCACACCAGACAAGTGTATACAGATACATTCTGTAAGCACAGATGAAAATCTGGGTGACTCAATGATTCTTAGTGTAATAACGGTAAAATTTGATGAATCTAATGATTTTGAAAATGTTCTCGGTATTCCGGATGAAGTAAAAGTTCCGAAACGCCAGAAAAATCAGACGCAGCCGGAAAGCGAGCAGCTCGGCTTGCCTCTCGATGCCAAGTCAAGAGGTATTATGGAACATACTGCTCCAACTTTGATCAATCAGGTCGATATGGATGTTCCGACTTTCCAGCGCCGTCAAATAAAAATAGACAACGGATATTAATAAAAAAGACTGTTGCAAAATGAAGTGCACTCCAAAAGTTGGACACAACTTTTGAGGTGTACTTCATTTTGTTTATATTGAAAGATTTTATTTTGTTTCATTTGCTTACTTTCTTTTGGTTGTGTACTAAACGTAGACTGATTTTTTTATTGCAAGGGGGCTTACGCCGCCCGGCGTTCCACCCGCCTTTCTTTTACGCTGACGCGTTACGCCGATTGCCTTGTCACGGCGTAGATTTAGCGAAGACGGAACCCCCGGCGGGGGATATCCATCCCCGTTTTGTGACGCTGGCGCGTGAGTGTCAGCGTCTGGGTGGTGTCAGGCTGTTTTTCGGCGGAATGTTTGATTGCTCCTTCCATTTTTTTATGGAATGAGCAATCAAATCTTCCG
>JAFVPG010000402.1 GCA_017505415.1 Lentisphaeria bacterium
ATTGAACTGCGACGGCTACCATCTTGAATTTCTTGCAAAATGTACCGATTGTATCGAAAGATCCGTCCGGCAAAAAACATAGGATAAACCGCCCCCGCTTTCTCTCATCTGACATTTTCACAAAATTCCGGACAATACCAAATTTTTATCATGCTCATTGCTCTTTGATCCTTCCGTCTTCCATTACCCAGATGCGGTCAAAAACATCTATTGCCCGATGATCATGAGTTACGACCAGCACTCCTGTATCGTGTTCATGAGCAACCTGTTTCAAAAGTTCCATAACTCTGCGCCCCATAATGCTGTCCAGTGCAGCAGTCGGTTCATCTGCAAGCAGCAACTGCGGCTCATTTGCCAACGCTCTGGCGATTGCCACACGCTGCTGCTGTCCGCCGGAAAGTTCTTTCGGCATAAAATTTTTCCGTTCACTCAAATCAAACTTATGCAAAAGTTCCTCTGCCCGCTTTTTTGCTTCTTTTCCGGAAATATCATTTATCTCCATTGCCAGACGCACATTATCAACAGCACTTAAAAAGGGCAGCAGATTGGCTTTCTGAAAAACAAAACCGATATGATTTCTGCGGAATGACCGGATATTTGTTTTATAACCGTTATCAAAAACTGTTTCATTTCCGATTATGATTTTTCCGGAATCAGGCTCTTTTATCAATCCCAAACTGGTCAACAGTGTGGATTTTCCCGCCCCCGAAGGTCCGAGCAAAGCGGCAATCTCACCGGCATGCAAAGTCAAAGATACATCATTCAACGCATGAACAACGGTATTGCCTCTGCCATAAGTTTTACACAATTTTTCAGCAGTAAGAGCAAGCTTTTTCACGATAACACCTCCCCCGCATCAGTCCGCATCGCTTTGATGATACCGGCTCCTCCGGCAAGAATCGAAATGCAAACAACTATCCCGAAAAGTATCCATAAATCCCCCCCGACCAATACCACCCGGCGCGGAAAATGCGGATAGACCCATTGTCCGAAAAAACGGGCAATCCCGAATGCAAGTATTCCGATTGCAAGCGATTGCTGCAAAATCATACTGATAATCACACCATTCCTCGCTCCTATCAATTTCAACATGGCAATAGAATGAAGTTTGTCCAATGTCAGCGTGTAGAGAATAAGTGTCATCACCACTGTCGAAACAATAATCAGAATTGTCCTGAAAAGCAGTAATTGCTTGCGGGAACGTGCAACAAAACCGCTCAACATTATCTGCCGCTGCTCCTGTGCTGTATAAGCCGTTATATCCGGAATCGTACGCAATTTTGCCATTATTTCACTGACACTGTATGCCGGATTTATTTTGAGCAGAACAGCGCTGATCTGCTGTTCCGGCAATGCGGCAGGGCGAATATTTTCGCTGACCAGTGTCTCGCTGTGATCGACCGCTGTACTGCCATAAGCAAGAGAATCAAACCGCCGCAAACGGGCATTGCGTTCATTGCGTACCGCTTCAGCAGGAGTATCGAACTGTATGGAAAGCGCATCATTCAGAGAGACAAAAACCATTGCATCCCCGGCAGGAGAATTCATACGTTCCGTAATGCCTGTAACAGTAAAATTATCTTTTCCAAGCTTCAATACCGTTCCAAGCGGCAACTGTGCTGATTTATCTGCAAGCATCTCATAATGTCCGTTCTGCAATGCCCGTCCCTGAATTATCGGCAGCCATGCCCCATCGTCCGAAACACCCTGAATTGTCAAACGCAATACACGTTTATTAAAATCACGCTGTACAGAATGAGAGACAAAAGCTTCGGCAGATTCAACTCCGGCAAGTGATTTCAAACGGTCTTCCATTTTGCGCGGCAGTTTGGAAACTTCTGCAAAAGGTCCTTTGGTATCACGCTGAACTACCCATATATCTGCTCCGGAACGGTCGATTATCAGCGTTGCCTCTTGAATAAGGCCGCGATAAATCCCTCCCATCCCCATAACAACCATGAGCAGAAGGCTTATCCCGGCAGTCGTCAGAAAAAATCTGCCTGAATTATGTTTTATATCTTTGAGAGCAAGATTCATCATTTCTTTATCCGGCGATTGATATATGCCATATTTTTTTGCGGCTGCATGACGATTTTATCTTTTTCAGACAGGCCTGAAATAATTTCTGCACTGTTCTGAGTACGGATTCCCAGTTTGACCGGCTGTTCTGTGATTCTGCCGTCAACAACAAGCAGAACAAATGGATTATTATTTTTCCATGAGATAAGATTGGCAGGAATATTTATGCACTTTTTCGGTTGTGATACTTTTATGAAAACCTCCAATCTCTGCCCCAAAGTCCAGTTCGGCGGCAATTTCTCCAATGCAATATCAACTTTATACTCTCTGGTTTCACGATCAGTTTCCCTCCACAAACGGCATATTTTCCCGGGGAAACGCTGCTGCGGGAGAGTGCGGAAAATAACATCTGATGCAAGTCCGTTCCGCAACATGGCGATTGCTGTTTCATCCACCCAGACCGATGCCCATACAGAGGAAGTATCAACAATATCCATAATGGAAACTCCGGGATTTACGACCGCCCCCTGTTCACGGTTGCGGCGGATGATCAGAGCATCAAAAGGAGCAGCAAGACGGGTTTCAGCAAGTTTTATTTTGTAATAAGCGATCTGAGACTGATATTTTACAAGAGCAGTTTCTGATTCTATGCGTTTTTTTTCTGCCTGCTCAAGGGCGGCAGCGGCAACGAGCATGTTCTGACGGTTCTTATCAAAAGTCGAACGCGGTTCCGCATTGCTGGACAAAAGTTTTTTACTGCGCTGAAACATGGCATCTGCATATTCCAGATTTGCTTTCGCAGAATGAATTTCTGCATTGATACGCTGTAAAGAGGCATTGGCGACAGCCAATTCTGCTTCTGCGACTTTCATCTGCTGCACAATATCTTCTGAATCCATCTCTGCCAGCAAAGTCCCTGCTTTGACAATATCGCCCTGATCTGCATACAATTTATGTATTGTGCCTGTTGCTCTCGGACTTACAGCCAGCCGGATTTTAGCTTCGAGCGTACCGGTTCCGAAAATAGTCTGCTGAATAAGAGATTGTTTCACTTCAAAAGTTTTTACTTTTACCGGAGCAAGTTTCCAGAAATAAAAACCACATCCGATAACAAAAACAAATATTATTGTTTTTACAATGATCTTAATGTGCTTTTTCATATTGATTTATCCTTTTTTGTATGACATTTGCAATGACAATTTGCTGATTTATGACAGCAATTCTGTTCAAGTTCAGGAGTTGCAGCAAGGTAATGAAAAAATTCTGCCAATTCATTGATATTTTCACGGACAACCCGATAATGCATATAGTAACTTTTTTTCTCCCCGATTATCAATCCGGCTTTTTTCAACACTTTCAAATGTACGGAAACTGTCGGTTCAGAAACTTCAAAGTGTCGGGCAAGACTGCGGACACACATCTTTTTCTGCATCAGAAGTTCAACTATTTTCAATCTGACAGGATGCCCCAATGCTTTAATTTTTTGAGATATATCCATAATTGCCTCCTGCAATAATATACCGCACGAAAATCAATTAGCAAATTAACTAATTAAAAATCCTAAAAAATTTACAATAGACAAATATCATAAATAAAAAACATTTCAAAACTTGAAATATCGTTATTCAATGCTAAATTTATAAGAATAACTGTTCTTGATAAAACATGAAGTACTATACTTACAGAAAGGGATTTTTATGAAAAGTTATTTTTGGAGTGCAATGGGCGGCATCGTCATTGCCGGCTTGATTGCATGCGGTTGTTCCTCTCCAAGAGTCAGTGAAACAGGCAGAACTGCGGTCGAACAATTCCTGATTTCAACTGTGATCGAAAACGGTATCGGTTATGCTGATTTTCAGCCTTATGCCGGTAAAAAAATTTTTATTGAATATGACTATCTGGCTCCGCAAGTCGATAAGGCATACGTGCAGGGCTTTTTTGAAATGCACCTTGCAAAACAGGGGCTGATTGTCAGCCGTGACGTAAAAACTGCTGATTTCATCGTACAGATAATCTGCGGCGTACTTGCAACAGACAGCAACAATATCATGATCGGTACTCCGATGCTGCCTATTCCCCTGCCTGATACATCCATCAATGTTGCAATTCCTGAAATTCCGCTGTTTAAAAAATTCACCCGTTCAGGTTACGGCCGTTTTGCTTTCAACATCCTCAAAGCTGCCGACCGCTCTCCCGAAAAGGTTATCAACGGCATCGAAGCCTCCAGCAGTTATACCAACTGGACAATATTGCTGATCCCGTTCAAATCTCATGACATGCCGCTTCAGATCCGCGAAGGCAGTCAAACCCATTTTGCTGTAGACAGCGGCAATATTTGATCATGTACAATATTCTGATTGGCTGTTACGGTCACGAAACGAATACTTCAACACCTGATATTACTGAATTATTCCGTTTCGGCGGCGAAGAAAATATTATTGATCCTGACGGAACCCGTTTGTACAACAGAGGATTTTATGATGTGCTGAAAAAACGTGATGACGTCAGAATAATCCCCTCTGTCGCCGCCTGGGCATGTCCTTATGGCAAAGTCGATGCCAAAGCCGATGAATACATAAGTTCAAAACTGCTTGAAGCAATCAAAAATGCCGGAAAACTTGACGGTATTCTGCTCTCTCTTCACGGGGCAATGGTGACAACTGCAAGTGAAGACGGTGAAGGCGATCTCCTCGAAAAAGTCAGAAATGCCATCGGCAATGATATTCCAATCGGCGTAATGGTTGATTTACACGCCAATATTACAGAAAAAATGATAAAAAATGCGTCGTGGATCATAAATTATGACACCTATCCGCACATCGACGCATTTGAACGTGCCGCAGAGTGCGCTGAAATAATGCTTGATACTCTTGACGGCAGAATAAATCCTGTAATGGCACATGTTAAACTTCCTCTGCTGCCGGAATTCATTCCAACCACCAAAGGCGCAGGATTGCAGTTGGCAAATGCAATGTTTGAAATCGAAAAAATGCCATCTGTAATCAGTGCCTCGATTTCATACGGTTTTTTCTGTGCGGATATTTATGAAAGCGGTGCGGCAGTTATTGTCATCGCTGACAATGATAGAGCGCTCGCTGAAAAAAATGCGGCAATGCTCGCTGAAAAAATGTGGGATTTGCGGCATGAATTGAAACGTAATTTCACCAGTATTGATGAGGCTCTTGACTGCATTGAAGCTGAACCGGACTTGTATCCTGTCATCCTTGCAGACTGCTGTGACAATCCCGGCGGCGGTGCAACCGGAGATGCCACTCATATTCTTCACCGGCTGACTGCCCGAAATGTCAAACATGCTGTTGTTGCATTTATCTATGATCCTGAAACTGTGGCGGCGGCAGAAAAAACCGGCATCGGCAATGTCGGTGAATTTTGTATCGGCAGTAAAATTTTTCCTGAAATCACCGGTGCGCCGCTGAAAACAAAGGCATACGTCAAAGCCATTTCCGACGGACATTTTGATACCGGCAGAGAAGCTGCCGTTATTATGGGAGATGGTAATTTGAACACCTCAAAAAACTGGCCGCCGGTCTCTTCGCAGCATGGAAAAGTCGCCGCACTTGACCTCGACGGTGTTATTGTACTTGTCGCTTCAACACAGGCGCAGACATGGAATGATTATGCCATACGATCATGCGGGATCATGCCGGAAAATCAAACTGTAATAGCCGTAAAATCAACAGTGCATTTCCGTCACTGCTTTGAAAAATATGCTGCAAAAATCTATGAAATATGGTCGCCGGGCCTCTCTGAACAACTTGTGTCAAAAGCAAATCTGACCCGAACCCGCCGTCCCATCTATCCGCTTGACGAAATGTAATATTCTGCTGAAACAGCAAACAGTTTTTTATATTCAGTGAAAGTTTAATAAAATAGTTTTTTTCGCTTTTTTATTTGAAAAATAATGTTTCCATGCTAAAGTAACGACATATACACAACATTACACATAATATAACAAGGAAAATATGAAATATAAATCTTATTCAGTTTGCAGCTTGATCCATTCTGATGAAAATAATAATCCTCGCAATTCCGAAGGATCATTTCTTCAGCTGAAGGACGGACGAATCGGATTTTTCTATTCACGGTATTGTGCAGAGAGTTCACATGACCATGCCAATGCCGATATTGCAGTTATTTATTCTGAGGATAACGGCGAAAGTTGGAGTGAACCGCAGATCGTTTTCAAAGGTCCTGCTGACGGTAATTTGATGAGTGTCTCGCTTTTGCGTCTTGCAAACAATCGCATAATGATGCTTTACTGCAAAAAACAGATCCTTGCTGATGGGAAAACAGTACTTTGCCGTCCTCATATACGTTTTTCTGATGATGAATGTGCAAGTTGGACAGATGAAAAACTCATACTTGATGTTCACGGATATTTTGTAGTCAACAATGATCGTTTGATTCAGTTGAAAAACGGACGTATTATGATTCCGATGGCTTTCCATAATTACGTTAATTCTTACGGAATTTTCTTTGCATTATATTCTGATGACGGGGGTGAAAACTGGCAGCTTTCAAATTGGGTACTGCCGCCTGTTTGTGAAAAAAATCTCACAGAGCAGATACAGGGATTATTGGAACCCGGAATTGCTGAACTTGAAAATGGTATTATGGCATGGTTCCGTACTCCGTATGAATCGCAATTCAAAGCTTTTTCCATTGACTGCGGCAAAAACTGGTCTCCTGCTGTAAGGGCAGCGGAATTTCCTTCTCAGCAGTCACCGCTTTCAATGAAATTCAATCCGTACACAAAAGAATATATTGCCGTTTGGAACGACCTTTCCGACCAACGCTGGAGCTGTGAAGAAAAACATCTCTGGAAAAACAACCGCTGCCGTCTCGTTATTGCCCGCAGTAATAATGCTCAAGATTGGTTCGGACACACCATTATTGAATATGATATTGAATGCGGTTACTGTTATACTGCCATTGATTTTCTGTCTGACGGAGCAGTAATGCTTGCTTATTGCAGCGGCGGTTACGGCAGATCATGTCTGATTGATACAACGATACGCAAAATTTATTTTGATAAATAATAAAATAAGGAGTTTTTATGAAAAAAATCATCATCACGCTGCTGATTGCAGCAATCATGCCCGCTTTTTCACAGAATCTGTTGGATAACAGTTCGTTTGAAACTATCGACGAAAAGAAAAATATTCCAGCTTCATGGTCGGTTATCAAAAGAGGACTTATCGAAGACACCCACTCTTTTGACAATACTCTTGCCAAAGACGGAAAAAATTCTGCAAAAATCGAAAATAATTCAGGCATGACTAAAGGCGTTACTCTGCTTTATTTGCAAAGTCTCGGACAGAAATTCAATACAGTTCCCGCCGGTACAGAAATAGAACTTTCAGTTTACGCCCGCGCAATCTCAAACACTGCCCGTGTGCGGGTATATTTTGAGTCAATCAAAGGCAAAAAACTCGTTTTGCGCGATTTTGAGGTTTATGAAGGGAAATGGACAAAATTTTCTGTAAAATTCAAAAAAGAAGATGTCGATTACGGCGCACCTTATGTCTGTTTGGGACTGTTGAGCGGAAGCGGGGTGATTTTTGACTGCGCCTATCTCGGTGCGGCAGGAGCAAATCAGTATGCCGCGCTCAACATTGTCGACAATCTGATTTACAATGGCGACTTTGAAAAGGTTAAAGATTCAATGCCGATTTCATGGAATATCATCAACAAAACAAGCGGCAAGGCTGAACTCGTCACCAATGGCGGTGTCATAGGTAAAAATTGCGTAAAACTCAGCTCCGCAGAGAAAGTCAAAGGTCTTTTGATTTGGGGGCACAGTCTTGATGTTACCAATTTTGCAAATATCGCTCCGGGGACAGAAATTGAAATTACACTCAAAGCCAAAACAGATAAACCCTCAACTGTTTTCCGTTTCTACACTGAATTTATGGCTGGCAGAAAATTCATCGGAACTTACATCGCTCATAATCAGAAATGTACCAAAGATTGGGAAGAAAAGAAATTTACCTTCAAAACTCCTTCCGTCACTCCGACCGGTGCAAGTTTCTATCTTCAGCTCATGTCTCCCGGTGAAGTGATGTTCGATGATATCAGTATGAAAATTAAAAAATAAGGTATTGTATGAAAAAAATTCTGTCATTTATTTTCTGTTCGCTGGCGGTGTCGCTTTTTGCCTCAAATCTGCTGGAAAATCCGTCGTTTGAGATACAGAAAGAGGCTCAGTCAAACCGTCCTGAAACATGGTCTGCACTCAATGAAAAAAATCTGCCCGACACTTACAGTTTTGAGGAAAAAGAAGTTTTCAACGGCAAACGTGCTGTAAAAATCAGCAACAAAACCAATAAGCTCGCTCTCTGGATGCAGTCTCATCTCGGAGCAAAACTGAAAAAACTTCCTGTCGGCACTGAAATGGAACTTTCTGCTTTTGTCCGTTCCGTCGATACCGATGCGACTGCAAGAATCTATCTTGAATCATTTAAAGCAAAACGTCTCTTTATCACCACTTCCAAAGTCTCTCCCGATGAATGGACAAAACTTTCCGTCCGTTTCAAAATCGAAGATATCGACTACGGCGCACCTAATGTCTGTCTGGCACTATTCGGGAAAGGCACACTAGTTAATGA
>JAFVPG010000403.1 GCA_017505415.1 Lentisphaeria bacterium
ATTTTTGAAGCAGAATGTATAAATTCTTTGGAAAAAATATTTCCTGAGCAGCCTGAACTTACAGGGAAAATCAACCGTATTTCTGCATTACTCGGTGAAACTGTATCTTTTCAAATTGCCTGTCGCTGTGACCAGCCGTATTGGCTTTTTGCAGAATCTGATTCAAAAAATGTGACTATCCGTGAAGTTGCACTTGCACCGGCAGAATTTGTTGCTTCAGATAATACTTCCGCAATTCTGAAAAAAATTCCCGGCTTATATCCGGATCCTCTGATGCCTCTGGAAAAGCCTGTCAGAATGCCTCAAAATCAATGGAGAGCATTGTGGGTTACAGTAAAACCCGGAGCTTCGGATAAAGCAGGAGAAAAAATAATTACGATCAAAGTAAAAGCAAAAAATGATTTTATTGATAAAACTGAAATTGAATGTCAATTTATCATTGATGTTTTTCCTGTTGAAAGTTCAAAACAAACTTTGATACATACAGAATGGTTTCATGCAGATTGTATTTATTCACAATATCGTGTACCATGCTGGAGTGAAGAACATTGGAACTTGCTGGAAAAATATTTTCAGAATTTTACATCGCATGGTATTAATATGCTGTTGACTCCGTTGTGGACGCCTCCTCTTGATACTGCTGAAAACGGAGAACGTCCGACCGTGCAATTATTGGATATTTCATATCAAAATGGAATCTTCAGTTTTGATTTTTCAAAGTTGGATAGATGGATTGATTCAGCATTGAAATGTGGCGTGAAATATTTTGAAATAGTTCACCCCTTTACTCAATGGGGAGCCAAGTATTGTCCTAAAATTATGGTGAAAAACAAAGGTGTTATGGAAAAAATGTTTGGATGGCACACTTCTTCTTCAAGTCCTGAATACATTTTATTTCTGCGAACACTTTTTCCTGAATTACTTGCATATTTGAAACAGAAGAATATTTTAAATAATTGTTATTTTCATATTTCTGATGAACCGACATTGAATGTCATTGAAAATTATAAAGCCTGTGAAAAAATTATCAGAGAATTAATAGGCGAACTTCCAGTTATTGATGCTTTATCTCATGTGGAATTGTATCTTTCCGGAGCAGTAAAACATCCGATTCCTGCAAATGATGTGATTGAAGATTTTGTTGAGGCAAAGGTTGCACCGTTGTGGACTTATTATTGTGTTTGCCAGCAAAAAGAAGTTCCTAATCGCTTTTTCAATTTTCCTTCATACCGGAACCGTATCATGGGGATATTAATGTACAAATATAATATTTCCGGCTTTCTTCAATGGGGATATAATTTTTGGTATACGCAATTTTCATTAAATACTGAAATAAATCCATTTCAGGTGACTGATGCAGGCAGATCTTTCTGTTCAGGAGACGCTTTTCTTGTTTATCCCGGCGAAGATGGCCCTGTTGATTCTATCAGAAATGAAATTCAGTTTGAGGCGATTCAGGATTTATGTGCATTACAAAAATTGGAATCATTGATTGGAAGGGAGCGTGTGCTGGATATGATTCATGATAATTTGGATTATGAATTATCAATGAGAAAATATCCTTATTCAGCAGAGTGGATTTTGAATTTACGGGAACGTATAAATAATGAAATTTATAAACATTCCATATAATTCAAAGACAGGTAATTTATTTATTATGTATAAAATTGAAAGAACAAAAGTATATAAAAAATGAAATCAATAAGTAATAAAATTAACGGAGATATCCCATGGATTTCTGATCCGTGTTACAAAGATGCTCCCTTAAAACCAGTTTCTTGTTTCCGTCGGAGTTTTTTCTGTAAAACAACAGGATGTGCAACACTTCAAATTACAGCACTGGGGTTATTTGAAGCGTTTATTGATGATAAAAGTATTACAGATGAATTATTTACTCCCGGGTGGTGTGACTACAGAAAACGTATAGAATACAGAACATATCAATTTGAAATCACAGAGGGAGAACATACTTTTGATATTCTTCTTGCCGCCGGCTGGTATGCCGGAGTAATATCCGGTCAAAATAAAAGAAGACCTGAGTTACTTGTGCATTTAATATTACCTGACGGAGAGATTATTGATTCCGGGAATGCATGGCGATGTTCCTGTAACGGACCAATTTGCTATAGTGATATTTATGAAGGTGAATACTATGATGAACGTAAAGAGTGGCAGGACTGGCATGAACCTGATCTGAAGAAAACAGATAGAAAAATAGAACCTTTTGCGGGAAATCCCGTAAAAAAAATGGAGCAGCATGAACCAATATCAACAGTTGGAAATATTGTTGATTTCGGGCAGAATATCACTGGACGTGAGATTATTTGTTTTACAGCTGAACGGGGAGACAAAATTACAATCCGACACGCTGAAGTTTTAAATCCTGATGGTTCTTTATATACAGAAAATTTACGAAAATCAAATTCAACTAATGTTGTTATTGCTGGTGGAGGAACTACCGTTTTTGAATCTCATTTTTCTTTTCACGGTTTTCGTTATGTTGAAGTATGCGGAGTAAAAGAATTTAAAATCAAAGCAAATTCCATTCGTTCAGATTATCCGCTTCATTTAGATTTTGACTGTTCCAATCCTCTTTTAAATCAACTTGTCAGCAATATACGATGGGGATGGCTTGATAATTCATTGGACATTCCTACAGACTGTCCTCAAAGAGATGAACGTGTCGGTTGGCTTGGAGATGCCCAAGTTTTTATTCGTGCTGCAGCTTATTTATCTGATTGCATGAAATTCTTTCGCCGCTGGCTGAAAGATGTTCGTCTCAGTTGTTCTTGTGACGGAGTTTATTCCATTGTTGCCCCTTATATTGATATTTTCTGTCAATACAACGTTGCGGGCTGGGCAGATGCCGGAATCATCTGCCCATGGGTACTGTATGAATTTTCCGGAAATAAAGAGATCCTGGAAGAAAATTATGAAAATATCCGCAAATTCATCGTTTATCGTAAAAAAGAGTTTGAAAAAAGTCGTCTTCCTGATGCATATTTCGGTGATTGGTTGAATATGAATGATCCAACTGACAAAGAAGTACTTGCCGCAGAATTTCTTGCATACTCAATGACATTGGCATTCAAGATTGCAACTGTATTAAACAAAAAAGAAGATGCTGAATTGTTTATGAAATGGGAACAGGAATGTAAGAACTTCTTTGTCAGACATTATTTTAACAGATTAAATTCTCAAACAGGTATGGCATTGGCTCTTCATTTTAATCTTCTTCCGGAAAACAAACGTAAAAAGTGTGCTGCCAATCTTGCTGACCTGATCCGTAAAAAATTCAATACACATCTATCTACCGGTTTTCTCGGTACTTCTCATTTACTTCATGCACTTTCTGAAAATGGCTATCTGGATTTAGCATGGGAACTTTTGGAACAAAAGACTTTTCCGTCATGGCTCTTTCCGGTATTAAATGGAGCAACGACCATGTGGGAACATTGGGACAGTTGGACTCCTGAAAACGGATTCAAAGATCCAAAAATGAATTCATTTAATCATTATGCCTATGGAGCTGTTCTTGACTGGATAATCGGTGTTGCAGCCGGAATCAGTCCCGATTTTAACATAGATCCTCATCCGGGAGGAACGCTTTCTTACATGAATGTTACATTCCGCGGAGTAAATGTTTATTGGAAAAAAGAAGATAATAAATATTATTGTACGATTACAGTACCGGAAAGGCGTCACGTGAAATTTCGTAATAAACTGTTATATACAGGAATTCATAAATTTGTTCTTTAATATTAAAATATATCTGAAGTAAAGGTAATATAAAAATATGAATAACAGTGCAGTAAAAATCGGTGTAATCGGACTCGGACCGCGTGCTGAAACATTACTTGCAACTTTGCGGAGTCTGCCGCAGGATGAATGTCAGGTCACGGCAATTTGTGATTTGAATACGGAACGGATTGAAAAGATTTGCAATATTTTCAAAGCAAATTCGCTTGTTGTTCCTGCCGCTTACACTGATTATAAAAAACTTATTGCCGACCCTGAAGTTCAGGCAGTTCTGATTCCGACTTCCTGGAATTCTCACCTTGCCATTGCCGCCGATGTTATGAAAGCCGGAAAATATGCCGCCATTGAAGTCGGCGGAGCCGCATCTCTTGATGAATTATGGCAGCTTGTTCACAATTCCGAAAACTTCGGCGGTAAATGTATGATGCTTGAAAACTGCTGTTACGGCCGCAATGAACTTATGGTTCTCAACATGGTACGGCAGGGACTGTTGGGAGAAATCGTTCATTGTTCCTGCGGTTATGAACACGATATTGCTTATGAGCTTGTCGATGAAAACGGCTGTACTTCAGAGCGTGCCATACATAATCTGAAACGCAACGGCGACCTTTATCCGACACACGGACTCGGACCGATTGCCAAAATTTTGAATATCAATAACGGCAACCGTTTTTTGAGTATAAGTTCTTTTGCTTCAAAAAGCTGCGGCTTCAAAAGTTACGCACAGAAAGTCAATTCCCCTGTAACAGATTTTGCCATCGGCGATGTTATCACCAGCGTTATCAAATGTGCAAACGGTGAAACGATTACCTTGACTCACGGAATTTCTCTGCCCCGTCCGTATTCCAGAGATTGCAGAGTTCAGGGGACAAACGGTATCTGGCTTGAAGATGCTGATGGTATTTTCATTAACGGAATCAGCGAAACCAAAACAGAAATTGATGTTGCAGGCAATCCCTATTATTCCCATGTCTGGGACAAAACAGAAAAATTCTATGAAAAATACGACCATCCGATTTGGCAGGAGTTCCGAAATAATCCGACCGGCGGTCACGGCGGTATGGATACACTTGCATTGAGAGCATTTTTTGAATCCGTCCGCAAGGGAACGACTCCGCCAATAGATGTTTATGATTGTGCAGCATGGATGGCAGTGACCTGTCTTTCCGAACAGTCGATTGCTCTTGGCGGAATACCGGTTGCTTTCCCTGACTTTACCAACGGCAAATGGATTTATGCAAAAGACGATTCTGATTTTTAAAACGGAAGGCTGTGTTATAAAAGAAGACTGATTTATGGGGCTGTTGCAAAACTGTTTTGTGGGGAAGAAACCTTTTTGAAAAAAGGTTATCTTCCCCGCACCCCATTTTCCAAAAACTTTCGCCGGAATTACTTTTACTGCAAGCAATAAAAGTAATTCCAATTTACTTTATGTAAGAGAGATACAACGTTTTATCTGTGATAATTTTTACTGTTGTCATATAAATTCAAGCTTACTGTTTTTTTCGACAGCAAATAAAAATTTATGCAAAAAACAGAGACATTGCAACCTTTTTTGAGTTTTTGCCGCAGTCCCTTTTTATATCCGTCAAGGTTTATCAGATAAGCTCATCAAACGGAATTTTCATCAAATAAAATTTGTAAACTGAATCGATTGCCAGATAAACCAAACGCTTTTCATTATCAACAAAAGCGTGCGGATAAGCGACCTGCACAGGGTGTTGCTTACCTTTGTACATCTCTTCAAGTTCTCCGGTATAGTCATTGAGTTTGGCGATAACGTTTTTTCTGTACCATGATTTACAGTTGTCACTGCTCGTCCATGCTTCGAGGGTATTGCGGTTGACAGCATCGGGTGCAGCATGATTGAAAAAC
>JAFVPG010000040.1 GCA_017505415.1 Lentisphaeria bacterium
GCGTGTTATTGTTTGAAAATCTGAATATTTAAGTTTCAATGTAATTGTACGTCCTGCCAGGTTATCACGTGAGAGATATTTTGCAACTTTGATAGCGAGCCGACGGATATAGATACGGATTTTTGCAATATCAGTAATGTCATGGGGGAGGGTGGTTTCTCTGCCGTAAGATTTGCGGGTGTAATCTGTTTCCACTTCACGGTTATCAATTCCGCGGACGATGTTGAAATAAAACGCCCCGGTTTTGCCGAAGTGAGTAATGAGAGTTTGCAAGTCGAGAGCTTTTAAATCTCTGCCGCATTTAATATTCATGGAACGGAGTTTTTTGGCAGTTACTTTTCCGATGCCGTAAAATTTTTCAATGGGAAGATTTTCGAGAAACGCTGTTGCCCCTGACGGTTTTATGACAGAAAGTCCGGCAGGTTTTTTCAGAGATGATGCAACTTTGGCAAGGAATTTATTATAAGATACTCCGGCAGAGGCAGTTAACCCTGTTTCTGTGAAAATATCACGCAGTATTTGAGAGGCTATCATGGTAGCGGAACGTTCCGGGGTAACAGAATCTGTAACATCAAGAAATGCTTCGTCTATTGACATCGGTTCGACTTTTGAGGTGTATTTATAAAATATCGCAAAGACTTGATTTGAAACGGCTTTATATTGCACCATATCGCCTTCAACAAAAATACCATGCGGACACAGACGCATTGCCGCAGCCGTCGGCATGGCGGAATGAACTCCGAAAACTCTTGCTTCATAAGAGCAGGTCGAGACAACGCCTCTTTTTTCCGGAGAGCCGGCGACAATTAGCGGTTTGCCACGGTATTCGGGGTGGTTGCGCTGTTCAACGGAAGCAAAAAAAGCATCCATATCAATGTGAATTATTTTACGCATCGGCAATTTCAGTTTTTGCACGGCAGAAAATTATCTGCCGTTTGCATGAAAACTCTTTCAGAATATCCCATGCATTCTGTTCACGTTCATTATCGTAATTAACGAAAATATCATCCATCAAAACAGGCATCGCAATATTTTGCGGTGCATTTTTTTCGATGTATTCAATAAGGGCGAGGCGCAGGACAAAAAGCAGTTGTTCCCGTGTGCCTGAACTCAATTTGTCGACAGATTTATCATTTTTTCCGTCAAAAACGACCAGATTATTGTCTGCTGAAATTGATTTGCGGACAGACTGATATTTGCCGTTTGTTATCCGTGAAAAAAGTTCAGATGCACGCAGCATTACATCGCCCTGACGTTCTTTTTCAAAAACGTTAATTGTCTTTTCCCAGATATTCAAAGCATTTTTCCATTTGAGATACTGATTGAAATGTTCGTTGAAAGAATTTTTTGCAGAAAGATATTTTGATTCGAGCTTGCTGAAAATAGCATTTTTGTCGGCAAGCTGCTGCTTACGGAGTGAAATTTCCGTGCAGATGCGTTCGGTTTCAGCAAGTTTTTCTTTCAAACTGTTTATATTTTCAGTAATGCCGGGATTGGAATTAAGCATAATATCAACTGTATTTTTTAGTTTTTCAGCTTCCGAGAGTGCGGAAACAGAATTTTTTTTGTACATTTCAAATTGAATGTCGCATCGTATCGCATTATCCAAATTTTGTTGCAGAATAGCGATTTCACTGTCTCCTGAGTCAGAAAAATTTGCCGGAAGATACTCTTTGAATATTTGCAGTTCATGCATAAAGTTTGTATGCTGTTTTTGCAGTTTATCAGCAAGAATATTCAGTTTCGCAAGTTCATCTTTTGCTTTCAGAAGTTCATATTGAACATTGAAAAATGCAGTTTTATCTTCCGGTTCTGTTAATTCTTCCAATATCTGTTTTTTCGGATTTTTCAGCAAAAGCGGAATAACAGGTGTGAATAAAAGAATGGCAAGAGGATAGAGTTTGAAACATAATCCGGTTATTGCAAGCAAAAATAATACAGCAGATGCAAGGGAAACAGCGATTTTTATTTTTTTGAAGTTTGCGGATTTTTTTGTCTCTTCTTCAATTATGATTTGCTGACGCAGAAGTTTTTCTGTATAGATTGCTTTGCTTTTCTCATATTCAGCTTTTGCAATTTCATATTCATTACAGGAGGAGAATTGGAGTTTTGCAAGGTCGGAATTGAGAACATCAATCTGTTTTTGAGTTTGTATTTTTTTGCGGTGATTTTCCGCAACGGATTGGCGCTGTTCGATAAGAGAGGTTATTTTTTCACGGTTTTGCAATATGAAATTATCCGGCATTTCTCCGGAGAAAGGAGCGTTCGCAATTTGTTTCAGCTCTTCAATTTTTTGTGTCACAGCAGTAATTTTCTCTGCTGCGCTGAGTTGATTTTTCAACAATTCCCGCTTGGCAAGAAAATCTTCTTCGCCGCTGCATTGTGACGTTAAATCTTTTATGGCGAGGTTGAGTTCTGATAATTCAAGTTCCTGTGCTTTCAGTTCTTTTGCAAGTTTCGGGATGAGTTGTGTCGAGCCTTTGGGGCGGTACAGAGAGTCGCATTTTTTTTGCAGTGTTTCCTGAATTTTTATGGGCGAAATATTCCCGAATGCACGTTCAATGCCGTAAAGATGGTGACGGATTTCTCCGGAAAGAAGAGATGCTTCAGATAAAAGATCTTTCAAATGTATCATATAGATATTGCGGTAAAATTCAGCTCCCTGTCTGATATAATCCACGGAGTTGAATTCTTCGCCGCTTGCTGTATCATATATGCGCAAAGTGCCGCCTTTTGCCGTGCCGAGCCGTTCAATGGTTATATATTTATTATCGTTGCTGAGACAAAGCAGTCTGCCGCCGTATGGAGAGCCTTCTGATTCATAGAGGTTTTCTGCGTGACGTTTGTCCGGAAATCCGTAAAGAACTCTTTGAACAAATGTCAGCAGGGTTGTTTTGCCGAATTCATTTTCTCCGTTTAAAATTTCAATGCCGCTGCCGTTGAATTTGTATGAAAAATTATGAAATTTTCCGAAGTTATCTATTTGGATTTCCAGTATTTTCATGACATATCCTCCGTTAGCAATCGGAGTATTTCATTTTCTGCATCGTTGGTCAGTTCCTCATAAGAGATTGAATCAAAGTCAATAAAATTGCTGTAATTGCGCTTCAATGCTGCAAGTTCTTCTTTGAGCAATGGAAAATCAGCGTTTTTTTCCTCTGCAAAAGAGCTGTGCAGATCAGCGGCAAAAATATTTTCCCGGCAAAAAACGTCTTTGTCAAAAGTTCCTTCCGTCTGTATTTTTATTCTGCCTGTTTTGCAGTTTGCAGGAAGTCCTTCGGAGAAAATAAAGTGTAAATCTTCTTCATTCTGTTCCTGTATTTCGCGGTCAAGAGCTGTATTGCCGCAGATAATCAGTTCAATGAAATATTTATCTGCATTATTGGAATCGACAAAATTCAGAATTGTTTCTCTGACCTGATTTTTTATTTCTGTCATGGAATCTGCATTTTTCAAATGTATATTCAGACGGCAGAAAATCAGTGGAGAACTTGAGATAAAATCACATTTGACATTCTTGAAATCATCGACCTGAACATAGTAAAATCCTTTTGGGGAACTTTCATTGACATCACGGGAGAGAGTTGCTCCGCTGTAAAGTATCACCGGATTTTTTTCTGAGAGAAAAGATGTTTCATGGATATGCCCTAATGCCCAGTAATCCATATTGCATTTTGCAAGGTCTCCTATTGAAGCCGGAGAATAATTGTCATATCCTTGTCTGCCGCCGATATTGCCGTGAAAAAGAGCGATATGAAACAGATCTGCATTTTGTCTTTGAAAATCTTTTGCAGTATTTTTTGCCGCATTTTCT
The DNA here is from genome assembly GCA_017505415.1 of Lentisphaeria bacterium. Lineage (GTDB taxonomy): Bacteria > Verrucomicrobiota > Lentisphaeria > Victivallales > Victivallaceae > RGIG5270. Next base: position 3,815 of record JAFVPG010000040.1, read on the forward strand.
GCACAAAAACTTATGCCGCCGATTACGGCTTTGCCGGGGATTTCATGGTATTCTATTTTTTCATGACTGAAAAGAGTTGCATTTTTGAAAGCCTTTTCCAGATTTTGATTCGGCATTGCATCATGATTGCCTGCCACTGCGAAAACTTTTATATTTTCTTTGGTCAGCTGCTCAATTCCCTGTGTTAAAATAGAAATACTCCGCCAATTTGCATTGACGGAGTCTGTAATATCACCTGCAAAAAGAACAAAATCAACTTTTTTCTTTATTGCAAAATCTATGATTTTCTGAAACGCAGTTTCCGGGGCATGCAGAATTTCATACATATCGGAATCATTTGTGCTGAATCGTCCCGCAACTCCTTTGAACGGAGTTCCGAGATGCAAATCCGCACAATGTATGAAACTCAGAGCCACTGTCAGCTCCTTCAGGCTCTGTCTGCGGGGGTCTGACCGATATAGATTTGACGGGGACGGACAATTTTCGTTGTGCCGCCGATCATTTCTTTCCAGTGAGCGATCCATCCGGGGAGACGGGCGAGAGCAAACATCACGGTAAACATATTTTCGGGAATGCCCAGCGCACGGTAAACGATACCGGTGTAGAAGTCGACATTCGGATAAAGATTGCGTTCTTTGAAATAAGGATCAGTGAGCGCATATTCTTCAAGTTCTCTTGCCACATCAAGCAGCGGATCATGAATATCCATGTGTGCAAGCAGTTTATGACATTCCTCACGGATGATTTTTGCACGCGGATCATAAGTTTTGTAAACACGGTGACCGAAGCCCATCAGACGGAATGGATTATTTTTGTCCTTGGCGAGTTCGACATATTTTTTGACATTGCCTCCATCGGCAAGGATCTGCTTGAGCATTTCGACGACCGCCTGATTTGCGCCGCCGTGAAGCGGACCTGAAAGGGCGGATATGCCGGCGGAAATTGTTGCATACAAATTGACCTGCGCACTGCCGATGGTACGGACTGTGGTGGTCGAACAGTTCTGTTCATGGTCGGCGTGGAGAATGAAGAGAATGTTGAGGATGCGCACGATTTCCGGTTTGATCTCGTATGGAGCCACTGGAGAATCAAACATCATGTTGAGGAAGTTTGCACAATAGGGGAGGTCGTGTCTGGGATAGACAACGGGTTCTCCGATATTCTTTTTGTAAGCGAAAGCTGCCATTGTACGGATCGTTGAAATCAGACGGGCGCTTGACAGGTCAATATCTTCATTGATAGAGAGCAAGTCAACATTGGGATAAAAAATCGCCGGCGCATTGATCATGGTTGAAAGAATATGCATCGGATGTGCCCCCCGGGGGAGGTGGTCGAAGAAGTGACGCATATCTTCATGCAGCATAGAGTTCAGATTCAGCAGACGTGAAAATTGTACACGCTGTTGAGGAGTAGGCAGATTGCCATGCAGGAGCAGAAAAGCCACCTGCGTGAAAGATTCAAGTTTAACCAGATCTTCAATCGGGATACCTCTGTAGCGTAAAATACCTTTTTCACCGTCGATAAAAGTTATTTTACTGTAACAGGCAGCGGTATTCATGAAGCTGGGGTCAACAGTGACATAGCCAGTTTTGGAACGCAGGGTGGAAATATCGATACCTTTTTCATTTTCAGAACCGACAACCACCGGCAATTCAACAATACTGCCGTCAATGTTAAGAGTTGCTTTTAAATTTTCAGACATAAATTCCCTCCTGTAACGGAATAAACAAAATAATCATCAATCAATATACCTTAAAAATTGAAAAAATCAAGTTATTTTTTATATTTATGCTTGAAAAAAACATCAAAAGCACTATATTAGAGAAGTGTTTTTGACACGGGCGGTTAGCTCAGTTGGTTAGAGCGCTACCTTCACACGGTAGAAGTCATGAGTTCGAGTCTCGTACCGCCTACCAGTCTTCATCTCGGCGAAGCCGAGATTTCGCCTCGGCAAGCCGGTGGCGCAGACGAGCGAACCCAACGGGGAAGACTGCCGCGGCGTAATCTGCGAAGCAGATGAAGCCGGGCAACACGGCACCGCACTACTTCAAACATTATTCTGAAAGATTTCTGCTGATGTCCAACTTCCACTACATTTACATTCTCGTTGATGAGGCAACACGGCACCGCACTACCTCAAACGTTATTCTGAAAGATTTCTGCTGATGTCCAACTTCCACTACGTTTACATTCTCGTTGATGAGGCAACACGGCACGGCACTACCTCAAACGTTATTCTGAAAGATTTCTGCTGATGTCCAACTTCCACTACATTTACATTCTCGTTGATGAAGCAACCGGAATCCATTTCTACATCGGCTGTACCGAAGACTTAAAATCCCGTTTGGAAAAACACAATAAAGGCGATGTTCCTCACACATCCAAATACAAACCGTGGAAAATCAAAAACGCAATAGCATTCGAAAACAGAGAAAAAGCCTACGCTTTTGAAGCCTATCTGAAAACCCATTGCGGCAAGCCGTTTCTCTTCACAATATGAAGCACTCCGCTTTTGCTTCGTATTGCCTGTCATCCATAGCACTTGGTGCTATGGATGATGATAAAATAAAAAAGTGAGAGTTTATTTTGTCATTTGATTTCAAATGTTTTGACAGTTTTCTCTCCGGAAACGGTATCCTGAACTTCGATTTGCCATTGTCCGCAAATATCATTCAAAGCAGGAATAAACTCAAATTCCCCTGTTCCATTGGCAAGATAAACGCATTTGCCGTAATAAGCAACAGTTTGATTCAATGGGGAAATAATTGAAACGGATACCGTTTGCGGCTGTTGCGGCATACGAATTAAACACTTGAATTTATTTCCGCGTTTGACAGAATTTGGGATGTCCAGCTGCGGAGGTGTGATTTTCCGGGGCATTGAAGCAATCAATGCGACATAACCGCGTTCTGCTTCAATTACGGCAGTATCGCTGAAACCAAGATATTTCTGATTGATAACATCATAAAGGTGCCCTTTGTGCAGCATCGGTATTTTGACAATTTGTTTTGATTTGCTTTCATGAATATTTTTATCAAATATCAATCCGGCATAAAAAGATTCTTTATCTTTGAAACGCATGACTTTTGTCTTTGCAAAAGGAATATCATTTGTATCACAAACGACTGCGGTTGCGGGCAAATCGAAGTTGCGGATAAAATAATTACGTAAAAATTCTTTTACGGCAGTTTCTTTATTTTCTTTGCGAAGTTCAAAATATTCATAAAAATCGAAATTGAAATAAAGCGCATTTCCTTTGCCGTATTTATTGCTGACAAAAACATTTTCGCCTGAATCGGAAATGCCGAAGGCATTATCAGTTGCAGCAATATTTTTGCCGACAAAATTTACAGGCAATCTGAAATAAGACACCCAATCGCCAAGTCCGCAATCTATTTGGACATTTTCTATGTTGTGTTTGATGGCAAAAGGAAATTTCTGATTTATACCGAATATTTCATCCAGTACACCGTTTTTGCGGAAATTGCAGTTTTCATAGCGGATGCCGGTTCGATAATCAGCAATGACTGTGCCGCCGTTTCTGACAAATTTTTTGATTTCTTCTGCTTCACGGTCAGACAGCGCTTCGACAAAAGGCAGTATCAATATTTTACAGGATTTCAAATCTCCATTTGCAATTTCTTTGCCGTCAATAACCATAAAATCACAATTCATGTCTTTTAACAATGCAGCAAATGATTTGAATGCCGGAGCATAATGTCCGACGGGTAAATTGTCATTCCATTGTTTTTTGAAAAGAGGATCATTGCCGACAATTTTTCTGCTCGGATTGCGACTCCATTGAACTCTGTCACATCCCATGCTGTTGAC
>JAFVPG010000041.1 GCA_017505415.1 Lentisphaeria bacterium
GACTTCATTGCCATCACCGACCATGTTCAAATCGAAGGGTCCGAAGCGGTCAAAGATTTCAGTAAAAAATTCAACACGGAATTTCAGCTTTATCCCGGCGAGGAGTGCCATGTTCTGAAAGAAAAAATGGATACGCGTTTTTGCAAAAATCATTTCTATTCCAATGTCCATATCGTTAATTTCGGAGGCAATGAAGGTGTCATACGTTATGCCAATGAACATTATGATGAATTTTACCGTGAAGTCAGTGAACGGGCGGGAAAAATAAATATGCCATATCCGGAAGATATGCGTTTTATTATGGCAGGTGCAGACTGGATTTGTGACAAAATCCATGAATTCGGCGGCATTGCCATTTTCTGTCACCCCACATGGCGCAAAGAATATCATGATAATTTAAGTTACATCATCCGAGACTATATTGCAGAACAGGGTAAATTTGATGTCATGGAAGTCGCAGGTCTCAGCTGCCCAGCAGACTCCCCTTCCCGCCTTGATTTCACAGAATCCATAAACCTTGCCGCCGCATGGCATCAGGATTTATGTATCAGAAAATGCTCTTATATACCAGTTGTCGGCAATACCGACAGTCATAATGCAGAAAAAGTTCTCGGCAGACATTTTACGATAGTGTTCTGTCGTGAAAACAGTTTTGAATCTATATCCGATGCATTGAAAAAAGGGTTGGCTGTAGGAGTAACAACTTCCGATATTCCCAATGCCGCTCCGCAAATATACGGTGAATACCGTCTGGTACGTTATGCGCATTTTCTTTTAAGAACATATTTCAAAAATCATGATGAATTGTGCGCTATTGAGGGAAAAATGATGCGCTCTGCACTCCGTAATGAAATTACAGCAGATAAGATCAGACTTATAAACAATAATAATATACAAAATCTTATAACAAAATTTTTCAAACAATAAGAAAGGCAGAATTTATGAAAAAAATCATAACTAAATTTACTTTGATCGAACTTCTTATCGTCATTGCCATTATCGCTCTGCTCGCAGGTATTCTGATGCCCGCCCTCAATAAAGCCCGTGAACGAGCCAGAAATGTCGTCTGTCTGAACAACCAGAAACAAATTTACAATGCTTTGATAAAATATTCCAATGTCAGCAAAGATTATCTCATCTCAGCCAATCTCGGCGGCAGAACATGGTACGATTATATCATAATCGCAGGTTATCTCAAAAAGAAAAAAGACGATAACGCAAAATCAAACCTCATGAATTTCAAATGCCCCTCAGACAAAACCGCCATCGCCAAAAACAATAATGACGGTCATTGCAGTTATGCTTATAACAGCTGGATTGGATACCGTACCCATGAAGGCACTGTCAATGCTTTCAATGATGCACGCCGTCCGTGGCTCAAAATCACCCGTCATAACCCGAAAACCAATGATACTGTTTTACTTACCGAAAAATGGTCCTGTTTCAAACCGAACAGCGAAAGTGATTTATACGAATCTGCCGACCAGTTCAACTTTTTCAGCGACAAAAAATCTCTCTCCATCGGCAACAAAGGCGCACACGGCAAAATGGTTTCAAATCTCTATGCTGACGGACATGCTGCGCAATCTGACTACGTCATGATGCTCAACGGTTATCCTGCCATCTGGAATATTCAATACGGCGGCACATTGGAAAAAGTCACTTCAAATAACTGATAAGCCCATTTTTTTCACAGCAGCGATGCAGAAAATTATCTTATGAAGAAAAAAAATAAAAACAAAAGTACCCAAAAAGTACAGAAAATGATTGAATCAGAGAATACCATTACCGGTACTCTTTCTGCAACTTCTGCCGGTTTCGGATTTTTCAAAAGTGATACAGAAAATCCAAATCAGAAAGCAGTGGAAATATTCATCCCTGCCAAATATATGGCAAATGCCATGGATGGTGACCGGGTAAAGATTATTCTTCTCCCTCCCCGTCCCGGTACAGACGATGCACTGAAAGGACCGGCTGGAAAAATTGTCGAAGTCATCGGACGCAAATATAAAAAAATTGTTGCAGAAGTCCTGCCCGGCAACTATGTACGCCCGCTGAACCGTAAAATAAATTTTAACTTTGCAATCGCAAAAGGTTTCAAAAATAAAGCTAAAAACGGTCAATGGGTCGAAGTCGAACTCTCTGACAATAACTCTTTCCGTGACGTTTCCGCCAAAGTTATAAGGTCTATCGGCGAAAGCGGCACTATTCAGGGCGATCTTGATGCCGTCGTTGCAGAATACGGACTCGCCGCGCCATATACAGAAGAGGAAAATGCCGCCGCCTCTGCAATCATTCCCGCCGAAATAGAACGTGAAGATTTCACAAAAGAATGGACCGTCACCATTGATCCTGTCGATGCCAAAGACTTTGACGATGCCATCAGCATGAAAGTTCAACGCGGCGGCAAAACTGCCGAAATAGGTGTGCATATCGCTGATGTTGCCGCCTATATCACTCCCAAAAGCGACTTTGACAAAGCCGCTTTCAAACGCGGATTCACCGCTTATCTTCCGGGCAGAACTCTCCCGATGCTGCCGAAAGATTTGACTGCAAAAATCAGTTTACAGGAAGGTCAGCAAACTCTTGCACACAGTATCATTCTGAAAATCGACCTCAAAAATGGAA
>JAFVPG010000042.1 GCA_017505415.1 Lentisphaeria bacterium
AAGCACTGCTGATGAATACAGTTTCAACTTCAACGGCACAAAGCAATAAACTCTTTTTCTCTGTACTGAATAATGACAGATAATTCAGTACAGAGTCTTCTTTTTTCAATACAAAGACGGAATCTTGTATTATATTTATCTGCCTGAAAGCCGTTACCGGGCTTTAAGTGCAATGCCAAAGTGCAAATTTTGCACTTTGAAAACAAAAAGCAAAACAGCTCATCACTATTTGCTTTTCCGTCTTGGCATGATATATAAAAAAAGTGTAGCCCAGCACTGATTTTGAGGTGGACAAGAGATTATCAATAAGCCTTGTTTTCTGTTTTCTCTTTTCTCTGCTCAACGCATAAAACAATTCAGCTGCCTTCTCCTGCCTGAAATTATCTCTATTCTTGAATTTTTCAAATCTCCAGCATTTTGTTGCATAAAATAATTCACCCAATCGCTCATGCCTCAAATCGGCACAACGGTTCAAATAGTGTAAGTTCCAGAAATTGTTTGGATAATAGTGTAATGGAGAATTTCTTTGGAAGGCTGAAAACTGAAATGTTCTTCGATGAAACATTTGCTTCTGTTGGAGATTTTAAACAGAAACTTACAGAATATATTTGCTATTCCGATAATGAAAGAGTATCTTTCGTATAAAACAGAATGAGTCCGGTACAGTACCGGACTCATTCCGAATAATAATACTAACTTGTATAAATTTTTGAGGTCACATCACACCTTCTTTAAGGTTTTGCAGCAACCTCAATAAATATTTTTATATCAGCAGAAATTAAATTTCTTCGCCGACTTCCCAACGGGCCATCTGTTTGACGACCATGTTGGGTTTCAATTTGACCAGAGAAGTTTTGTCATCTTTGATCCAGGGCTGATTGACAAAGCAAACTTCAGTAAACCATTTGTTGATTTTACCTTTGAGGATGTTTTCAATCATATTGGCAGGTTTGCCGGCAAGCTGAACTGCGGCAATTTCTTTTTCCTTGGCGATAACTTCTTCAGGAACATCAGCAGAAGTGATATAAGCGGGACGGAATGCTGCAACATGCATAGCCATGTCAACGAGGAAAGCATCGTCTTCTTCACCTTCGACATCAACCATGACACCGACTCTGCCGCCGCCGTGGATATAGCTGCCGACTTTACCGGCTGATTCCCAACGGACAGCGCGGCGAATCTGCATATTTTCACCGATAACAGCGATTTTTTCAGTCAAAGAAGCTGCTTCTGCTTCGTTGACTTCAGCGGTAACATCACCGGTTTTAGCGATGGTAAGAGCAGTTTTTGCAACGCTGTTGACAAAATCCATGAATTTGTCAGTATTGGCAGCGAAGTCAGTTTCACAAAGGACTTCAACCATAGCGGCGAATTTACCGTCTTTAACAACGACGACTTTACCCTGATTGGTAGCACGGCCGGATTTCTTTTCGGCTTTTGCGATACCGGATTTACGAAGGTTTTCGATAGCGAGGTCCATATCGCCGTTAGCGGCGGTAAGGGCTTTTTTGCAATCCATCATACCTGCTCCGGTTTTATCGCGGAGGGTTTTGACCATATCTGCGGTAATCATTTTAGAATATCTCCTGATTATTTTGTTTTTTAATTATTCAGCTTTTTCTGCGGCAGCTTCTGCGGGAGCGGCTTCTTCAGCTTTTGCAGCTTTGGGAGCGGCTTTTTTTGCGGGAGCCTTTTTAGCAGCAGCTTTTTTTGCGGGGGCTTTTTTAGCTTTGGGGGCTTCGTCTTCGCCTTTTTCAGCTTTTTCGTCAGCGGCTTTTTTAGCAGCAGCTTCTTTTGCGTCACGTTCTTCGACTACACGTTTCTGATAGATTTCTTTGGCAATCAAAATGGCGTCAGCAAAAAGGTCAGTGATGATCTGGATTGATTTGACAGCATCATCATTGGCGGCGACGGGATACTGGATCATAGAGGGGTCGCCATTGGTATCAACGATAGCGACGATCGGAATATTGAGTTTGTTAGCTTCTTTGACAGCGTTGAGTTCGTGGTCAGTATCAATGACAACGAGAACTGCGGGAAGTTTTTTCATATTGGCGATACCATCGAGGTCGCGATGCAATTTGACAGCATTGCGGCTGAGGACAGCCATTTCTTTTTTCTTCATACCTTTGGTGTTTTCATCACCGAGGATTTTGTCGATTTCGTACATTTTGCTGATAGACTTGCGGATGGTGACGTTATTGGTCAGAGTACCGCCGAGCCAGCGTTCAGAAACATGATACATACCAGTACGTTCAGCCAATGCAGCAGTGATTTCACGAGCCTGACGTTTGGTACCGACAAAAAGGACATCTCCGCCCTTCATAACAACGTTCTGGAGGAAATTGCATGCATCAGCGATCTGGTGCATGGTTTTGGTAAGGTCGATGATGGAGATACCGTTTTTGGCCCCGTAAACAAAATGTTTCATTTTGGGGTTCCAGCGTTTGGTCTGATGTCCGAAGTGACAACCTGCTTCCATCAAGTCGTTGATAGTGATTTTTGCCATTTTACAGGGCCTTTCTTTTTTTCGGATCCTTGCGTTATTTTGCAGGTATCCATTGGTTTGGTTGTTAGTAAAGTGCAAACTTTCTGCACTTGCAATTCAAATAATATAACACAGGAAAGATTTTTTTCAACCCCGGAATAAATTTTTTTCAAAAAATAAAGAAAATGCAGTTGTATTTTTTACTTACTTATGCTATAATATAGTATATCTCATAAGGAGATATTTTATATATAACCATGATACTGTGTGATTTCCGATTCAGCGGCAAAGAAAAATGCACCGTTGAAAAGATATGAAAAAAAATGCATTGTGCAGAACTTACTGCGTAATCAGCATTTTGATTGTTTCCCTGACAAAGGAAATGTTTTCTGAGCCGCAGAAACTGGAAGGTCCGCAGAGAAAATTGAGCTAAAAAGTGGACTTGAATCTATTCAATATTGAAGATGACGCCCCGGTTTTCGGCTATTCGGAATGCTGCGGAAGTCAACCTCTGGCGGCGAGACTCCGTCCCCGCACACTTGAGGAGTATGTCGGGCAGGAACATATTCTTGCACCCGGCAAACTTCTGCGCCGTGCTGTAGATGCAGACATGTTCCACTCAATAATCCTTTCCGGTCCTCCCGGAGTCGGTAAAACCAGTCTTGCAGAACTTATTGCCAAAACAACAGACTGCGCATTTCTGCGTCTCTCCGGTGTCACCAGCACTGTTGCCGACATTCGCAATGCTATCGCCCATGCGGTTAAATTGAAAAAAGAATGCGGCAAACGTACCGTTCTTTTTATTGACGAAATACACCGTTTCAATAAATCACAGCAGGATTCTCTGCTTCCTGACGTGGAAAACGGCAATATCAGACTCATTGGCGCAACGACTCACAACGTTCAATTTTATATCGTCGGCGCACTGTTATCCCGTTCACTGGTTTTCGTACTGAAACCGCTGTCAGAAAAAAATATAACAGACTTGCTTAAACATGCAGCTGCAAGTCCTGACGGTTTTCCTGAACGTAAAGTCATTATCAATGATGATGCAGTGCGTTTCCTTGCCACTGCATGTGAAGGAGATGCCAGGAAAGCCCTCAATGCTCTCGAACTTGCGGTACTTACCACCCTCCCCGATGACAAAGGCATCACAACTGTAACTCTATCTTGTGCGGAAGATTCGATCCAGAAAAAATTTATCAACTACGATGATGATGCACACTACGATACCGCCAGTGCATTTATCAAAAGCATGCGCGGCAGTGATGCAGATGCGGCAATTTATTATCTTGCCCGCATGCTTTCCGGCAATGAAGATATACGTTTTATAGCCCGCAGACTTATGATTTTTGCTTCAGAAGACATCGGCAATGCCGATCCGCATGCATTGCAAATTGCCGTTGCCGCCGCTCAAGCTGTCGATATGGTAGGCATGCCGGAAGCCAGAATTATTCTCGCTCAAGCTGTGACCTACTGCGCCACAGCCCCCAAAAGCAATGCTTCATACATGGCAATAAATCAGGCTCTTGAAGATATTGAAAAAAATCGTGTCCAGCCAGTCCCTGTACATTTGAAAGACAGCCATTCAAATCCCGGCTCGGATACGGAAAAAAATCAGGAGAACTACAAATATCCTCACGCTTCGGGAGGTTTCGTAGTTCAAGATTACATGACTGTTGAAAAAAGCTATTACGAACCGAAAAATATCGGTTACGAATCTAAAATAAAGGAGAGGATCGATTACTGGAAAAGTATTCGCTCCGCAGTGAAAAATGGAAGTTTCAAAAACTGATTTGCGTAAAATTTTTACAGAGAAACGGCGTCTGCTGTCAACGGAAGAACGCAGAATTTTTTCTGCAGAAATTTGCCGTAACGTGGCAGAAACTCCAATTTTCAAACAAAGCCTTTGTGTGGCTTTTTATGCCGCTGATGAGTCAGAAGCTGACCTCTGGGAGCTTTTTGACAAATTCAATGGTGAAAAAAAATTCTTCCTGCCCCGTTACAGGACAGAAGATAAAATTTATGAAATGGTGCAAATACACGATCGCCTGCATGACCTTGTCAATGGCAAGTACGGCATTGAAGAACCGTCAAAGGAACTTCCATGTGCCTCCATGCAAGAGTATGAAAGTATGCTGTATCTGGTACCGGGTGTTGCATTTGATACTCAGTGCCGCAGACTCGGCAGAGGCAAAGGTTTTTATGACCGGCTGCTGTCAAACGCAAAATTTTCGATAGGGATTTTTTACGAGTGTCAACGTTTTGAAGGAGACATTCCGTCAGAACCGCACGATATCAACCTTGATATAATCGTCACCGAAAAACAAATCTACAATCTTCCGGCGGAACGTAAACAATGCCGGATATAACAGAAAAACTCTAAAAAAAGAAAGAAAACAAAATGACAAACGTAATCATCATCTCAGCAATAGCCGGTGCTGCCGGTCTTGCTGTCGGAGTCATAGCCGTGCTGCTCATTATGGCCGCCCGCAAAGATTCCGCCGTAAAAGCCGCCGAAAAAATCCGCCGCGAGGCAGAAAAAGAGGCTGATCACATCGTCCGTGAAGCCCGTGTAAGCGCAAAAAGCGATATTATCAAAATGCGCGAAGAGTGCGAAAATGAACTCAAAGAACGTCGCAAAGAACAGCAGAATATCGAAAAACGCCTCTCTCAACGTGAAGAAAATCTTGAACGCCGTGCCGATACTCTCGAATCCAAAATGGACGATCTTGAAAAGAAAGAAAAAGATATTGCACAGCTCAGAGAACGTCTTTCCTCCCGGGAAAATGAACTCAAACAGTCCATTTCAAAACAAATAGATGAACTCGAACGCATTGCCCAGCTCGACCGCAGCAGTGCCACTGAAATGCTGTTGGAAAAACTCAAAAACGAAGTCAAAAATGAATCCGGTATCCTCGTTCGCACCATTCTCGATGAAGCAAAAGAAAAAGCAGAAAAAGAATCACGCCGTATTCTCACATGTGCCATTCAGCGTTATGCCTCTGAATGTACCTATGAACGCACTACCGCAACTATTCCATTGCCCACTGACGAACTGAAAGGACGAATTATCGGTCGTGAAGGACGTAATATCCGTGCCATTGAAGCTGCAACAGGTGTCAGCATTCTCATTGATGACACTCCCGAAGCTGTCGTTATCTCCTGCTTTGACCCCATCCGCAAAGAAGTCGCCCGTCAGCTCATGGAACGACTTATCGGTGACGGACGTATCCATCCGACCCGTATCGAAGAACTTGCCAAGAAAATTGCAAAAGAACTTGACGATGAACTTTTCAGCGTAGGTGAAGCCGCCGTTCTTGAAACCGGTATCCAAGGCGTTGCTCCGCAAGTCGTCAAACTCCTCGGCCGACTCAAATACCGTTACAGTTTCTCTCAGAACGTTCTCAAACACTCTCTCGAAACTGCTTACTTTATGGGCATGATCGCCGCTGAACTCGGACTCGATGAACAAAAAGCCAAACGTATCGGTCTTTTCCACGACATTGGTAAAGCCATCGACCACGAAGTTGAAGGTCCGCACGCTCAAATCGGTGCAGATATTCTCCGCAAACACAATGAAGCCGCTGATGTTATCCATGCTGTTGCCGCACACCACGGAGAACTTGAAGTCAATTCGCTCTATGATATTCTCATCAATGCATGCGATACCTTGAGCGCATCCCGTCCCGGCGCACGCAGTGAAACCACAGAACTTTATCTCAAACGCCTCGAACAGCTTGAAAGCATCGCCCATGACTTCCCCGGTGTTGAAAATTGTTTCGCTCTTCAGGCCGGACGTGAAGTCCGTGTGATCGTCACGCCCGAAAAAGTCCATGAAGGTGAAGCTCAGATGCTCGCTAAAGATATTTGTCAGCGTATCGAAAAAGAAATGAATTATCCCGGTCAGATCAAAGTTACAATCATTCGTGAAACCCGTTCCGTCGAATATGCTAAATAATCAATACGGAGTTTGCTTTCACTATGTCTCATCGTGTAACTCTTGAAATCGACCTTGCCAGGATCGAACGCAATTTCAAAACTATTATTGAGCGGGTTTCTCCCGCTCAAGTCATGGCTGTGGTCAAAGCTGACGCCTACGGTCTCGGCGTTCAGACTGTCGCCCCGCGGTTAAAGAAAGCGGGAGCTTCATTTTTCGGCGTGGCAGATGTCAATGAAGCATTGGAGATAAATTCCATCGGACTTCCGGTGCAGGTTCTCGGTAATATTTTTGACGATGAAATACCTGATGCCGTGGCTGGTGATTTGATTTGTCCGCTGAATAATTTTGAAATTGCATCCCGTATAAATGCAGAAGCTGTAAAACAGAACAAAAAAGTACGGGGAACATTGACCATTGACAGCGGCATGGGCAGGATCGGTATGATTGCCAATAATGCATTCGAGGAAATAATAAAAATCAAAAATGAATTGAAAAATATTGAAATTTTCGGCATGTATTCTCATTTTGCCACTGCCGACAAAATCAATGACAAACCAACTGCAGAACAATTATCCAGATTCAAACATCTGACTCAGAAATTGCAAAATGTCAATGTCACTGTTCCTTATATATATATAGGAGCAAGCAACGGAATTGCAAATTATAATGAATGTTATACAAATCCGTTCAACCTTGTCCGTGCCGGAATCGCCATGTACGGGTATTGTGATGTATGGCATCTTGAAGAAGTCGCAGAAATGAAAGCAAAACTCATTTCAATCCGTGAACTTCCGGCTCAGTCAACTGTCGGATACAGCCGTCTGCATACTTTGCGCAAAAAATCGCTTGTCGGTACTGTCGCTGCCGGTTATGCGGATGGAATTCCGCTGGCAATGTCCAACCGTGGATATGTTCTCGTTAATGGAGTTCTATGTCCCATAATCGGACGTATATCCATGGATTACACTACCATATTACTGGACAATGTACCGGAGGCAAAAACCGGCGACGAAGTCGTACTTTTCGGCAAACAAAACAACTCTGAACTATCAATCCGTCAATGGTCCGATGCCAAAGGAACTCATCTGCACGATATTCTCTGCGGTATCGGAAACAGAGTAAAACGGATTTACAAACAAAACGGAGCAGCAGAATGAATGAAATTTCCCCGTTCCTTGAAAAAGAACAGCTTTTCTTTCAAAGCGGTTCAAGAATGAGTGTCGCTGAAAGAAAAAACGCTCTTATAAAACTTATTGCATTGCTCAAAGAAAACCGGGAAAAACTTTTTTCCGCATTATATGATGACTTGCATAAATCAGAAAATGAAGCTGCTGTAAGTGAATACATTCCGCTCATCACATCTATACGTTATCTTATAAAAAATCTCCGCCGTTTCGCCGCTCCTGAATATGCAGGTGCTTCAATCGCAAACTTCGGAGGCAGAGGCAAAATAATCAAAGAACCTTACGGCAACGTCCTGGTTGTAAGCACCTGGAATTATCCTCTGCTGCTCAGCATTGAACCGCTGGCGGCAGCGCTGGCAGCCGGAAACAGTGTAACATTGAAACTGTCGCCACTCTCCCCGGCAACAACACGCATGCTTATCTACATTATAAATCAATGTTTCAAAAATGAACATGTAACTGTTGCAGAAAACGATTCTCTTGAAGAGCTGCTCCATGAAAAATGGGATTATATCTTTTTCACCGGCGGCATCAGAATGGGCAGGATAGTGGCTGAATGTGCCGCAAAAAAACTTACTCCGGTTACGCTTGAACTCGGCGGCAAAAATCCATGTATCGTTGATGCTTCCGCAGATCTGCAACTTGCGGCAACCCGAATTGTCTGGGGCAAATTCATGAATGCCGGTCAGACTTGCGCCGCTCCGGACTATCTGCTGGTTGAAAAATCAATTCAACAGAAATTCATGAATATCCTGCGGAAAGAGATTCAGAACTTCTTCGGCGAAAGTCCCGAAGAGTCACCTGATTACTCACGCATTATAAATCAGGATCATTACAACCGTCTGGCTGCGCTCATCGGTCAGGGCAAACTTGTAACCGGAGGTGAACGCAATCCTGATTCATTATATATCGCTCCGACTGTCATTGAAGATATTCACTGGACCGATCCAATTATGGAGAATGAAATCTTCGGTCCGATCCTTCCGGTCATAACCATGGATTCACTGGATGACGTACTGCCGCTTATCGGCCGCAGACCGAAATCTCTTTCAGCATATTATTTCGGCAAAAACCGCAAAAATATGAAAAAATTTATGAATTCAATAAGTTTCGGCGGCGGCTGTATAAATGATTGTATCATGCATCTTTGCAGTCCGCACCTGCCATTCGGCGGTGTCGGGTCAAGCGGTATGGGGGCGTATCACGGCAAAGCAAGTTTTGATACATTCACCCACAGAAAAAGTATTCTTGTCCAGACAACAATGCTGAACTTGACACTGCGTTTTCCGCCATTCGGTGCATTAAAAAAATTTATAATAAAACTTGTAACAAAAGCAATATAATAAAGAAAGGAACCCAAAAAAATGAGTAAAATCAAAGTCGCAATTTTCGGTGCTGCAGGCTATGCCGGTGAAGAACTTCTCCGCATTCTCACCCGCCATCGTCAATGTGAAATCGTCGCAATCACTTCACGCAAAAATGCAGGTCAGCCCATCAGTACGGTTTTTCCCCGTTTCACCAACTCCGGTCTGACTTTCGTCATGCCGGATGCCGCTTCTCTCAAAGGCAAATGCGATGCCGCGATCCTCGCCCTGCCCCACGGTCTTGCAACTGAATTTGCAATTCCACTGCTTGAACAGGGTATCAAAGTCTTTGACATCAGCGCAGACTTCCGTTTGAAAAGCCCCGAAAAATACAAAGAATATTACGGCGAAGAACATCCCGCAAAAGCTCTTCTTGCCAAAGCTGTTTACGGTTTGCCTGAACGTTACCGTGAACAGATTGCCAAAGCCGATCTTGTCGCATGTCCCGGCTGCTATCCGACCAGCAGTATTCTGCCGACTGCTCCGCTGCTTGCCGCAGGTCTGGTCAGTACAAAAAATATCGCAGTCGTTTCCAGCTCCGGCGTAACCGGTGCGGGCCGCAAAGTCGATCTTGCCTACATTTTCCCGGAATGCAACGAATCAGTCAAAGCATACAAAGTTTTCGGACACCGCCATCTGCCTGAAATCGAACAGGAAATGGCAGCTGCCGCCAAAGTCGATGATATGGCTATCAACTTCATTCCCCATCTGGTCCCGACAAACAGAGGTATCAACTCCACCATTCTCCTTGATGCCATGCCCGGATGCACTATGGAAAAAATCGGTGAAGTTTATGAAAAAGCATACGGCAATGAACAGTTTATCCGGGTTCTGCCCGCAGGCCGTACCTCTGACACAAAATATGTCACTATGACCAACACCTGCGAAATAGGTTACAACCTCGATCCGCATACCAACAAAGTCATTCTCACTTCATGTATCGACAATCTGACCAAAGGTGCTTCCGGTCAGGCTGTTCAGTGCATGAATATCCGTTTCGGCATTGATGAAGCAGAAGGTTTGATCTGATAATAATTTGAACTGTACGGAGTATATTTCCGTACAGTTCATATATTATTTTCAAAAAAAAATTTTTTTTACTTGCTTTTTATACCTTTTAATGCTATTATTACAACATAATATTTATTATCGGAAGTTGTTTACTTTCTTTCGCAGTGAAAGAAAGTAAAACAAAGAAAGCTGTTTGACTTATTTTCTTTGAAAAAAGAAAACAAGTATTGAGAATATTGAGAAGTTTGAGAATTTTGAGAGCGGAAGAACACCACTCCCAACCATCCCCAAACGCCCATAAAATTTCACCTCCTAACAGAAAGGTTAAAAAATGAAAAAACACCTCAAACAGCATGACAGAATAAATATTATAGGAAGTTCATTCACACTTATCGAACTGTTGGTTGTTATTGCTATTATTGCAATTCTCGCAGGAATGCTTCTGCCGGCACTCGGCAAAGCTAGAGAAAGAGCAAAAGTCGCAACTTGTATTTCCAATCTGAAACAGATGGGAACGTATCTCAATTTATACAGCAATAGTTATGATGCTCTGATTACCTCAAAAAAATTAGGCCCCAGCAGTTCTGTTGAATGGGTAAATTGTTTTATTTATGAAGGCTATATGAAAACATCCCAACTTGATTATGCCCGTTGTCCTGTCGGAAAAATAAAAAATAAAGGGTCTTATGCTCAAATTTACGGAATGCGTGCAACAAAATCTGAATTATTTGATTTTAGAACTGTTACTAAGCCGAGTTCGCATCTAGCATTCGTAGACTCTATGCGAACAGATAATAATTTAGCAGAAGAAAATCAATACGTTGTTGTTGCAGGAGTTGATTGGGATTTATATGCCGCAGGAAACGCAATGAAAGACTGCTGGGTCGGAGCAATCCGCAACAGAGTTCATTTCCGTCACCCACGCAAAACCGCCAATGCCGCCTTTGCAGACGGGCATGTTGCACCTTCTACTACCAAAGACCTCGGAGATCCCTCTAAATTTCCCGAAAGGTATTGT
>JAFVPG010000043.1 GCA_017505415.1 Lentisphaeria bacterium
GTCCGAGAGAACAGCATCCACTTACAACGAGCAGCATAACGCCGCACAGCATGACAAGAAGTTTTTTCATAATTCACCTCGACCGGTTTAATTTTTCAATTTACTTATTTACGGTAATCCCACATAACCTGCCTGTAATATAACGCAGAATTTGATGTTTGTCAAATGCCGGATTTCCGTTCTCATCTTCTTCGCTGAATATTTTTGAAACCGTACCTTTGGAAATTCCAACACGCTCCCCCAACTGTTCAAAGGTCAGCCCTTTGAAGGTGCTGGACAAATCGTAAGTCAGACTTCATCTGAGAAACTGTGTGTTGAGAGTAAAAAATATATAAAAAACAGAAAAATAATTTGCATATAACAATACTTTGTGATATATTATTTGTACAACTGACAGAAAGGAGACAAATGTGAGTATACACAGTGAAATATCCAATATTATACGCAAACGCATCGAAACCGGCGAATATCAGCCCGGAAAAATGATTGATTCATTGCGTAATCTTGCTTCAGAATTTAAAACTTCACCCGAAGTCATTCGTCTGGCACTGAATCTTTTACGCAAAGACGGCCTGATAATCTCACATCACGGCAAAGGAAATTTTGTGGCACAAAACCCCGTTTCATTTCGTGAAGTTCTGGTTATAACTCCGCTTCACGGTCATATTGATCAGGACATTGTTTCTGAATTTATCAGCCGCTTCAGCGAACATCCGGAGTACCGTTTGATAATGGAAGATATAAAAATGGGCGACAATCAAATCGACTATGATTACATCGAACGCCGCAGTGCAGAATTGAGCAGAATGATAGATGACCGTCTGGAAAACGGCAAATTGGATGCCGTATTTTTCAACGGCTCAAGCCGCATAAGACTGAGTTTTCTCAAAAAATACATCAACAAAGTCAAACTTTTCTGTTTCCATGATATTTCACAGCTTGTTGAAGTTCCCTGTCCCTCCGTTTCAATAGATTATTATCACGGTTATTACATAGGACTGCATCATCTGTTTGACAAAGGATGCAAAAATCTTATAATTATCAGTCTGCCTGAAAATGAGAATATTTATTCATTCCATGCCGATTTGCTGGAACAAACCGCAATCACAGAATGTGAAGAAGCCGGAATCAATCTGCATATCTGTCATTCACCAGAGGAAGCATTTGATTATCTTGCTCAAAATCCTGAAGTTGACGGAATGTTCGCCCATGCCGATGCCTGTTATATCAAATTGATGAAAAGATTTCATGAACTCGGCAGAAGCCCCGGAGAAGATATTGCCGTTGTCGGATATTACAATACCCCGTGGGCGGAAATGTTCAATCCTGAATTGACCTCGATTGAAGTTTTTCCGAAAAAGATCATAGATGAAATAATTTCACTGTATTTTTCCGAACCGCCATACAAAACTTTTGTGACAAAAATACGTCCCAAACTTGTTGTTCGCAAGAGTACGGAAAATTTTCAGAAATAAATTGTAAAGGAGTTTATAAAATGCATCCGAATATCATTGAAATGTACAAAGAGCGTTACAGGGAATTTCTGATTTTGCTCAAACGTGACATTTATCCAGATTCTGTGCCTCTGCATGCGGAATTTGCCTGCACTGATGAGCCGGTCAAATTTGCCGACCGTCTGGATTTGGAATACAAAGAAATCAGACAGGGTGAAGTCTGGGGACATGAATGGCAGAGTGCGTGGTTCAATTTTACTGCTGAAGTGCCGGAAAATTTTGCTGATAAGGAACTTTGTCTGCGGATCCACAGCGGCGGCGAAGGGCTGCTGTTTGATAAAGATGGCAATCCGGTTTATGCTTTGACCGGTTTTTCAATTTATGATGCAAATTTTTACCGTGACCGTTATGTTATTGGACGGAAGAAGGCGGGTGAAAAACTCAATTACTGGCTGGAAGGTGCAGCGAACGGACTTTTCGGTGTTCTGCTCCCGGATTTTCACGAATTGAAACCTGCCAAAAAGCACGGAACTTTCGCTCCTGCGATGCAGAGGATGGAACTTGCTGTTTTCAATCGCGAGGCGTGGATGCTGATGATTGACGTCACTGTGATGGAAAGCATGATGGAGATTTCAACTTGTGAAACCAGACGCGGTATGCGTATGCTTTATGCTTTGAACAAAGTTATTGATATTTACAATTACGATCCTGCCAACGCCCAAGCCGCCCGCAAATATCTTGCAGATGAAATATTTTCTAAAGGTGCTTCAAGTACGGCAATGACAGTGACATGCGTCGGTCATGCGCATATTGACGTCGGCTGGATGTGGCCGGTGCGTGAAAGCATCCGCAAGGCGGCAAGAACTTTTTCCACCCAGCTTACTCTGATGGATAAATACAATGATTATGTTTTCGGTGCATCGCAGGCTGAACTTTATATGATGGTCAAGGAAAATTATCCTGCACTTTATGAACGCATACGGGAGAAAGTCAGAGAGGGACGCTGGGAAATTCAGGGCGGGATGTGGGTCGAAGCAGACTGCAATCTCATCTCCGGTGAATCAATGGTGCGGCAGTTCCTTTACGGTAAAAATTTCTTCATGGATGAATTCGGAGTTGATGTACGCAATTTGTGGATACCTGATGTTTTCGGTTATTCCGCATCCATGCCGCAAATTATCAAAAAGAGCGGCTGCGATTATTTTCTAACCCAGAAAATTTCATGGAGCAGAATCAATAAATTTCCGCATAATACCTTTATCTGGAGAGGTATTGACGGTACTGAAGTCCTTACACATTTTCCGCCGGAGGACAGTTATAATGCAGTCTGCACCCCTGAACAGCGTGTGCGGGCGGAAAACAGATTCAGGGAAAATGCTTTTGTTGATGAATTTATGTCGCTGGTCGGCATCGGTGACGGCGGCGGCGGGCCTTCTGAAGAGTGGCTTGAACGCAATGAACGTATGCGGAACTGGGACGGCTGTCCGAAAGCACGCTACGGTACTGCGGCAGGATTTTTTGACCGTCTGGCAAAACACGCAGATGAACTGCCCTGCTGGGACGGCGAACTTTATCTGGAAATGCACCGCGGCACATTGACCACGCAGGCGGCGACCAAAAAAGGCAACCGTTATTGTGAACAGGCTTTGGCGGCATTGGAATTTTTTGCCTCCTGCGGAGATTTGAAGGATTATCCTTCAAAGTTTATTGCGGATTCATATCGTGATCTGCTCCGCAATCAGTTTCATGACATTCTGCCGGGGTCGTCCATAAAAATGGTTTATGACCGTACATTGAGCGAATATGCGGCAACTTTGAACGGCTGTCAAAAGGAAATGGCAGATATTGCCGGACGTCTTTTTGAAGTTTCAGAGGATTGCTGTACCATAGTCAACACTCTTTCTGTGCCGTGGAGCGGTATTATTGAACTTCCACCAAAATGGTGCGGTCATGATGTTGCGGAGGCGGAAGCGGTCAATGAAAAATCTGTCCGTGTCAATGTTCCTGCAAACTCATTTTATGTCATAAAAAAAGGCGATAAAAAGAGTTTTGAACATAAAACATTATCTGAACCGGTACTGGAAAATGATTTTGTCCGTTACGAATTTGCAGTTGACGGTTCATTGATTTCTGTTTATGATAAAGTTGGCAAACGCGAACTTCTGGCCAAACCGGGAAATATTATGGCATTTTACAAAGATTTGCCGCCGGTTTATGACGCATGGGAAATGGATATTTATTACAAACGCAACCAAATCGGTGTCATGCGTGGCGAATGGCTCGGCGGCAGTGCGGATGAGGTGAGTTCGGAATTGAATTTTGTATTCAAAAGCGAAAAATCTGTCATGTCCCAGAAAGTTGTTCTGCGTCCGGACAGTGCCAGATTGGATTTTGCAACGCATGTTGACTGGCATGAAGATCATATTCTTCTGCGTACTGAATTTCCGACGGTCATACGCGGCAGAGCATTTTTTGACATCCAGTACGGACAGATTGAACGCACAACGCACAACAATACTTCATGGGATGAAGCACAGTTTGAAGTTTGCGGACAAAGATATGCTGATTTGTCCTGCCGTGATTACGGGTTGGCACTTTTGAATGACTGCAAATACGGTTACAGTATCAAGGACGGGGTTATTGGCATGACTTTGCTGCGTGCGCCGAAACATCCGGATTATGAAGCGGATCTCGGCGAACATGATTTTGTTTACAGTTTGTATCCGCATCAGGGGGATATTGCGGACAGTTCTGTTTGTCAGGAGGCGGCGATTCTCAACCGCAAACCTTATATGGCAGAAGGTTTTGCCGCTCCGGAGAAATTTGATTTTCCGTGCCGCATTGTTTCGGACGGAGTTTCGCTTGAAATCGTCAAAAAGGCGGAAAAAAGCGACGCCCGCATTGTCCGTCTGGTCGAATTCAGAGGCAGACATTCCAAAGCAGAACTTGTTTTCGGCAAATTTGTCCGCCGTGTTTCCCGTACCAATTTGATTGAATGGGAGAACGGTGCTGAAATAAAACTTGACGGCAGCAGGGCTGAAATTACACTTGCTCCGTACGAGATTTTAACGCTCAAACTTGAGAGTTGAATGTTGAAAAGTTGACTTTCAACTGTGTAGTAAAAATATTCAATATCCGCATTTTTGAACTCAACTGTTAATTGACAGTTAAAAAATGCGGATTTTTTTGTTTTTTTGTGCTTGCATTATTATTTTATTGGTGCTATATTTAAGTGTTTTAGAACTGTTTTGTAATAATAATATAGTGTTTATACACAGTTCAACACAGTGAAATATATTCACTTCAAAATGAAAGGACAGAATATGAAAAAAACATTCACACTCATCGAATTGTTGGTCGTAATTGCTATCATCGCAATTCTTGCCGGTATGCTGCTCCCCGCTCTCGGTAAAGCCCGTGAACGCGGCAAAATGGCACGCTGCATGAGCAACCAGAACAATATGTACAAAGGCATGTACATGTACAGCATGGATCATGAAAGTTTCTGTCCGCCTGCAACTTTCGCCGGTCCGTGGAGCAGCCCCGGCGACGGCGGTCTTTGGCTCGGCAAGCCCGTCAAAGTTACTTCAACTGCCGCAAACACTGTTAACTGGGCATGGGTATTGGTCGGAGGAAAATATCTCACTGACCAACAGGTTCTCGGAGGCGGTCCCGATATTGTCGGGATGAATAAATTTGCCGCAACTGTCGGACATAACACATACTCCATAAACACCGGCAAGCAGGGTGCTTTCTGGAAAATGGACAAAGTCCGTCACCCGTCACTTGTTATTCTTTTTGCTGACGGTTTGAAATACAGCACTGTTGCTTACCATGCAAGTTATTATGTTGATGTTCGTCCGTCTTTTCGCCATGATAACCGCATGATTTGCGTCAAAATAGCAGGAAATGCCGATACCCTGAAACAGGCAGAAGCATTTAAAGATGACATCTGGTCAAAATATACATGGTAATTTATTTTTATAAGCAAAGGAAATGATTATGAACTCTAAATTTATGCTCGGCGTAACTGCCGCTGTATGCTCTCTTGCACTCTCTGCTTGGGAGGTGAAATTGTCCCCGAATGCGGCAATTACTGAAAAAACTGCCGAACAGGAGCTTAAAACGTACCTCGGAAAAAGTACAAAATCTCTGACTGTCGGCAAAAAAGGATTTTTCAGCGGTGCAAAAGAAGCAACTTTTCACATCGGAGACACTGAATTTGCCCGCAAAAACGGCATTGACCAATCAAAAATGGACAATGAAGCATGGCTCGTCAAATCTTTTGACAACAACGTTGTGATTGCAGGCGGCGGTGAACGCGGCATTTTGTACGGTGTCTGGAATTTTCTGGAAAAAAATATCGGTGTCCGCTGGTGGAACGCTTTTGAAGAATATGTTCCTGCCGCTGCTGACCGTCATTTTGACGCTTTCAATGAGTCTGGCAAACCGCATTTTGTGATGCGTGAAGTTTACGTCGGTTTTCCGCCGCCCAAAACTTCCATAACCAATCATTTGCGTAACCGTCTCAATCGTGTTCACAGCAGTTTCCGTATCCCGAAGGAATACGGCGGCGGCGATGATTACGGTCAGCCGGGATTTGTTCATACTTTCCGCAGTTACATGTGGCCACCGACTTATTTCAAAAAACATCCCGAATATTTTGCTTTGCACAATGGCAAACGCACCAATGCACAGCCCTGTCTGACCAATCCGGAAGTTTTTAAAATTTTCCTTTCAAGTTTGAAAAGATTTGTCAAATCAGACGAAGCTCTTGCCAAAAAACACGGCGTCAAACCGCCTTACCGCTACAATATTTCCAAAAATGACAACTGGGTTCTCTGCCAGTGTGCAAATTGTGCCGCATATCTTAAAAATGAGCGTCCTTCAGGTATGTATATTGACTTTCTCAACCGTCTTCAGCGGGAAGTCCGCAAGGAGCGTCCCGATATTTGTCTGGAAACTCTGGCTTATTACTTCACTGAAGAACCGCCCGTCAATGTCAAACCCGACCCCGGAATCATCATTCGTCTTTGCGATACCAGAAGCAACAATGCTTTCGATTTGAATCATCCGGATGCGGCATTCTACATGAATTTGATCAAAAAATGGAGCAAAACCGGAGCAACTCTCTCGGTCTGGGACTACGGTATTACCTATTTCGGTGCTTACGGTCTGCCGCTTGCAAGTGAATACGGCTTGGCTGAAACTATGAAAGTTTATGCCGACAATAATTTCAAGCACTTTTTCTGGGAACACGAAAATAATTATTATGATTTTCATTCTCTCAAAACATGGATGGAGGCAAAACTGCTTGAAAATCCCAACCTTGACGGCAATAAACTTATCCTTGAATTTATGAACGGATACTACGGCAAAGCTGCTCCGTATCTCATCGAATATCGCAAAGGACTTGATGAAGCCGCTCTCAAACAGCGTGTTTCACATGCAGTTTATGATTGCGGACCTACTGCATTTACCTTTATCCGTCCCGCTGACATGAAACGTTTCCTTGAACTCTGCGACAAAGCCGAAGCTGCTGTTGCAGGGGATGAAGTTATGAGCCGCCGTGTCCGTTTTGCCCGCATGAGTCTTGACCGTATGGCAGTTTATATCCGTCCGATTGCTTACAGCAGTATCGGTGCCGACCTCGACAAAATCCGTGCCAAATATGACAGCACTCTGGAAGAATACATGCAATTCGTCGGATTTAAAAACTGGCCCGAAAACAGTTATTACGGCAAACGTACAGTTCCCCCGATCCGTAATGGTTTGAACAACTACAAAACTTATCTTAAATATGCCAAATATACTCCGGCAAAAACTGACAAAAAAATCATTGATGAATTCTTCCCCACCGACTGCCGCCGTTTGAAAGACAGTACGCTTGATATTGTCGAAGACCCGAAGTCATCCATGAATGTTGCTTTGCGTATCAAAATGGGCAAAAATCCATTCCCGATGCCGGTAGCATTTTACGGCTACAAGAAAATCGGCGACCATCCCGGTGCAGCAATAACTCCCATCGGCAAAGATTACCGTTTCTATTACGTCGGCACCGGAAAAATCACTGACCACGGCTATTTGTATTTCACCAAAGGCTGGAATATGCAAATGCCGATGGGACCTTTCGGTGACAAACGCGTTTCAATTTATGCCTCCATGCGTTTTGACAAAATCGACGGTGAAAACTATATGTATATGGATCGCGTTATTGTCACTGAAGCCGAAAACGGCGCATGGGTCAAACCTGTTCAATTCGGCAGAGGAATCCACAACGATTCCGAAATGCTCGAAATTAATCCAAAAAAGAAATACCGTCTGGACGCTGAAATCCGTACTGTTGAAGGTAATCCTGCCTCTTATATCGGTGTCCGTATGCTGACTGAACCCGGCTGGCAGACAATTACTACTCCGTCCGTCCGGGCGTTGAGTCCTGCGCTCTCTGAAGTCGTTGCCATTGACGGCAATAAGGTAACTTTTGCAAAAGCTGTTCCGAAAGCAGCCAAAGGAAATTATCTTGCTTTCGACGACCTTCCGGGATTTGTTGATATGCCGAACTTCAAAACCGCTTCGATCAAGGCCGTTGAAGGCAATGTCATTACCGTCAATAAACTTCCGAAAGATGTCAAAGTCGGTTCCAAAGTCCGCGTTCACGGTGCGGGCGGTTATCTCTATGCCCGCAAAGTCAGTACCAACGGCGAATGGAGCAAATATTCCGTCACTCTCAACGGAATTTCTGCAAATTATGCAGGAAATGCTTTCTGGCGCGGCACTCGCTATGCCAATATGATTCTCATTGTCAACGGCAAAGGTGCAGTCGAAGTCCGCAATGCCCGTCTGGTCGAGATCAAGTAAAGGATTTTTTGATTGTTATGAAAAAATTTTTTATATTTACTGCAATTTTATTATGCGCAGGGTGTCAGATGAATAATGATTATGTAAAAAAAGTTGAAGAACTCGGCTTGCGTATGGATGATACTCAAACTATGCTCATGCGACCTAAAAAACCGTTTCCCGAAAATTTGATTATTCCCGATGGTGTGAAGTCAATCAACAAAGAGGTTTTCCGTGCATTCCCGAAACTTGAAACTGTAATTATGCCTGACAGTATCGAAAGTATCGGCGATTATGTTTTCTGCGGCAGCCGCAAACTGCGCAAAGTCAAAATGTCTGATTCTTTGAAAGATACGGGTAAATTCACTTTTCTTGATTGTCATGCGCTTGAAGAGGTTATCCTGCCGTCATCTTTGGAGAAAATCGGCTGTTCCGCTTTTGAAAATTGCAGAAGTCTGAAAAGTATAACTATTCCGGCAACAGTAACAGTTATTGATGATTATGCTTTTGCCAACTGCACTGAACTTGAAAGTATTGTCATTCCTGCAAGTGTGAAATACATCGCTTATCGTGCTTTCAAGGGGTGTTCCAAACTTAAAAATGTAAAAATCCTCAATAAAAATATTGTTCTCGGGCTGGAGGTGTTTGACAAATGAAAAGGTTTGCAATACTTTTTTTCGGAATTTTGTGTCTGACTTTGGCAGGCGGAAATTATGATGTAAAAAAAATGTATCGTGTGGAACATGCCGGCGACAACTATTTTGACGGCAAAATCCCAACTGACTTTTTTGACAAAATTGCTTCCGGAGATTTCAATCGCAATATTTATCACAAATTTTCCGACCGCAAGGCTTGGAAAAATGCGCGCAAAAGCAAATATGCCGATATGATAATCAAAAAAGCAGATGCAGTAAAAGCCGGCAAAGTTCCGCAGCTGCTTTTCTCTGAATTCCGCCGCTTTGCTGTTGACGGAGACCGTGTCGGCTATCAGAATTTATATTATAAACGCCGTGCCGATATGGGGTATCTCGCACTGGCTCTCTGCCTGACCGGAGATAAAGAAAAATATATGCCGCGTCTTCTCGATCATGCACTGGCAATAACAGAAGAATTCACATGGTGTATTCCCGCCCATTCGCATTGGGTAAAAAATACATATATGAACCGTGAACCTGTCGATTTATTTGCCGCAGAAACGGGTGCAGTTATGGCAATACTCTGTCACATCCTCGGAGACGAATTGGACAAAGAAATCGAAGGTTTTTCAGAAAAAATCCGCAAAATGGCATTGCAGAGAGTAGTTTACAATACTTTTTATGATCCGGAAACAAGCGAAACAAACGGCTGGTACATTACCTCAAATCCGGTCAACTGGACACCGTGGTGTTCATACAATGTGCTTATAACTGCCATATTACTTGAAAAAGATGATGCCCATTTAAGCCGCATTATCCGTGAAATTCTGCGGGTCAATGCAAATTATGCTTCAAGGTACAGTGATGACGGTTATTGTGATGAAGGACCGAGTTATTACAGCAAGGCGGGCTTGAAACTTTTCGGAGTTCTCAATTTGATGCACAAAATCCGTCCCGGCAGCATGGATAAAATTTTTGCCATGCCCCGTGTACGCGCGATGTTTGAATTTATCGCTCACTTGCGTATCGGCAGAAATCATCAGGTGAATTTCGGAGATGCGTCTCCGTTTTTTCTGCCTGAATTCGGCGATGTTCTGCCTTGCGGAGAGATTTTGAAATCTGACATTATGAAGGAACTCGGAGTTAATGCAACTGCTGCACTCGGTCACTGCGGCGACCATTTGAATACCGGTTATAAACTTCTTTTTGAACTGCCAGAACTTCCTGAAAAAGTTTCCGCAGGTGCGCCTTTTTCCTACTTCAAAAACCGTCTGGCAATTATCCGTTCAAACGGATTTTCCGCAGCGTTAAAAGGAGGAACCAACGGCGAAGAACATAATCATAATGACCTCGGAAATGTAACACTTTTTTTCAAAGGCAAACCCATCATCATTGATGCAGGCAATGATCATTATGCAAAAATAAATTTTTCCCCTGAACGCTATACTTTGTGGTACACCAGAGGTTCAGGTCACAATGCGCCTGTTTTCGGCGGCATTGAACAACTTGCAGGTAAAAAATATACTGCATTTTTTGAACATGCCGACAGAGAAAAACTGATTTTGAACCTTGACAAAGCCTATCCCGCAGATGCAAAAGTTAAAAAATTCACCCGCAAAATAGATTTTACCGAAAATGAAGTCTCTCTTTCAGATAAGTTTAAACTTGCCAACCCAACTGTTGTTGCAACAGTAAAATTTTTAACCCCATGCAAAGTTGAAAAAATTTCGGAAAACTCCCTGAAATTAGGCGACGTAACAATGACTTTCAAAAATATCAGACTCAAAAGCATAAAAGCTGCGCCAAAAATGACTGCAAGCTGGAAAAACTCTTTGAGTGAGATAGAATTTCAAAGCAC
>JAFVPG010000006.1 GCA_017505415.1 Lentisphaeria bacterium
AAAACAGCCTGACACCACCCAGACGCTGACACTCACGCGCCAGCGTCACAAAACGGGGATGGATATCCCCCGCCGGGGGTCGCAAGGGGGGCGGCGTAAGCCCCCTTGCAAAAAAATCAGTCAATGTTTAGTACAGAGCCATTATATTTATGTTTACAGGTATTTTTTTACCTCTTCTGCCAGATCTGTGACATTGACCCATTCAACGTCAGGATCGGCAGAGATGGCAGCAATACGGCGTTCGCACTCTTCCCAAAGTTCGGGATCGTCGGTCAATTCGTAAGTGTGTCCCCAGAAATAAAACATGCCGGTTGACTTTGCTTTTGCAAATTTTTCCATAAAATCCGGAGCCATGAAATGTGTGTTCGGATTGAAAATCATAAGACTATGACAGGTTTTGATGTCATCGACTGCATCGACTGTGCGTGCATAGGCAAATCCTGCATCAGCAAGCATTTTTTCTGTACTTGGAGTGTGGCGGCTGCACGGATATGCAAAACCGCGGCACGGGCGTTGAAAAGTATCTTCAAGAAAGTCTTTTGTCCGTACTGCGGAATCTATAAATACTTTATCTTCAACCATTCCGGCATTTTCATGCTCCCAGCAATGCGATGCGACTTCAAAGCCTTTGTAAATATCAGTCAATTCTGAGATTGCGACGTGACCGCCTCTGAATCCTTTGTATGACCATGATTTGTCTTCTGGAGCCAACCGGTATGGTTCAATACGTTCTGTTGCCGGAAGTAATCCCGGACACAGGTTGAATGTGGCTTTTGCGTTGTATTTGCGCAGAATTTCTATCATCTTTATATCTGTAGCAACACCGTCATCATAGCATTGTGCGACTTTTACTTTCATAATAACTTCTCCATAATTGTGTATATTTATAATATACATTGAATTTTGCTGAATGCAAGCTGTTGTTTTTTTTGATAAAAAAATGGTGATTATTCTCAAAATGAATAAATTTTTCTGTTTTTTTTGTAAAAAAATTTGCAAAAATCAGAATTAAGGTTATATTTATCGGTATCGAACTATAAATAGTCTTTTAGTTAAACTGCAAATGCCGCAAGGCAAATGCGAAAACAAAACATAAGGGGATAAAAAAATGTCCACTGTTGCAGACAAAGTCAAAAAAATCGTTGTTGATCAGCTCGGTGTTTCCGAAGATCAGGTCACTCCCGAAGCCAAATTCATCGAAGATCTCGGTGCTGACTCTTTGGATCAGGTCGAACTCGTCATGGCTTTTGAAGAAGAATTCGGCGCTGACATTCCTGATGAAGATGCCGAAAAATTGACCAGCGTCGGCGATGCCATCGCATACATCGAAAGCAAAAACCTCTAATTCGTTTTAGAATTTTTCTTTCAGAAAAAAAGACCTGCAATGCCTTGTGTGTTGCAGGTTTTTTTATGCTTCATAAAAGGAGTTTTTGTATGCTTAACAAAATTATAATTACTTTTACTGCAATATTTTGTTTACTTATCTGTCATGCAAATAATATAAAAAACAATGTAGTTTTTGCCTATCCCGACTGGAAATTAAAAGCTCTGTCTTTCAGTTATGACGATGCGCATATTGCTGACCGTCAACTGGTTGCTATTTTCAACAAATACAATATGAAAGCAACTTTTCACATTCCCCATGCATGGCTGACAACTAAACCTGAAAACCGTATAACTGAAGCTGAAATCAATACATTGTATAAAGGTCATGAAGTTGCCGGTCATGGCGCAAATCACCTGCCGCTGAAAAAATTAAAAAAATCTGAAGTTGATGCTGAAATAAAAGCGGATATTGACGGTTGGAAAAAAATTACCGGAAAAACAATCATCGGTTACGCTTATCCCGGCGGAAGTTATTCGCAAAATGTTATTTCCGTATTGAAAAATAACGGTATCATTTATTCAAGAATTGTCGGCCGGGACACAACTTTCTCTCTACCTGAAAATTTTCTTATCTGGACTCCAACCTCGCACCATACCGGCAACATCTCCAAGCTCGGTGAAAAATATCTCAACTTGAAACCCGAAAAAATGACTGTAATGCTTGTTTGGGGACACAGTTATGAGTTTCCGAGAAAAAACAACTGGCATGTTATTGAGGATTTCTGCCGTCAGATGTGCGGAAAAGATGATATTTTTTATGCAACAATGGAAGACATTGCCTCTTATGTTATTGCCTGCCGTAATGCTGTTATAGCAAATGACGGAAAAACACTTAAAAATAATTCTGATAAACGACTTTACTTCTTTTATAAAGGTAAAAAAATAACTGTCGAAAAAAATTCAGAATATATTCTTTAACAGAAAGTTAAAAAAATGAAAATAAAACAAAATCTTCATATTCATTCAAGTCATTCATGTGATTCAGCATGTGCCACCTTGAATGATATTCAAAATGAGATGACTGCACTCGGTATGACCGAGTTTGGTTTGAGTGACCACTTGCACACACAATACAATCTCTGCGACCTTCAAGGTGCAAGAAATGATTTCCTCTGCTATGACCGCCCGAAAAATTTCCACTTCGGAGTTGAAGTAAGCGGCATTTCAGAGTGGGAACGGGATAAAATTGCAAGAGGAGATTTCAAGCGTTTTTTTGACGACCCGGTTTACGGAATCCGTTTCGAGGAAGGCCCTCCGGATAATCCGGTCTGCATAGGTTTGACCGAACAAAATATTGAAGATATCGGAATTGAATATGTTATAGGCGGCGTACATTGGCCGTTGTACAGCAAAGCAACCAGAGAAGAGGCTTATTATGATTTTTTCCGTCAGCAAAAGGCTTTGATTGAGAATCCGCTGGTCGATATTCTGGCTCATCCGTGGGATGCACTGGAGCTTGCGGCGGGCGGCTGGTATCAGAACCGGGACAATGCTCACAAAGATTATGATGCAATACTTGCTATTCCGCAGGAGTACAATGATAAACTTCTTGAGGCACTGCTTAAATATAACAAGTGTGCAGAATTGAATCTTTCCGTAATGCTTTCTGCATCCGCTCCGGAAAATGTTCGTAAATATTATTGGAATTTAATGGCTAACTGGCGTGAAGCGGGTGTTAAATTCACTATCGGTTCTGACCAGCA
>JAFVPG010000044.1 GCA_017505415.1 Lentisphaeria bacterium
AAAAAACTCCCTCCGCCCAAGTACAATCTGCTCATAAAGTTTCGATTGATACCGAATCTGTAAGATCCAGAGTTGTAAATTCTATACCCAAGAGAGAAACTCCAGCTACAGCCAGATCGGTGTCGCACACCAGTTCTGAACGAGAAGGCGCGACTGCCTCTACTGCGGCAAGTATGGAAAAAGATATTTCAGAAATAGTTAATTGGAAAAAATTGGAAGTAAAATTCACTGCTTATAAATGATGATATTATAACCGCCTACGAAATGGATGCAATTCCATTTTTCGAAAAACAAGAAGAGAAAATCAATACTGACATGGAAGCAATCATCAGTGCGCTGGAACAAAAAATAGGAAATGATCAATTATCTGAACATTTTGAAAATTTGAAAAATGATGTTTTATTATGGGACAGAATTGCTCAGCCGGTTCAAGTATTGCTGAAAAGTCAAGGTATGAATCATAAACCTTGATTTCGTAAAGTTTCGGCGTAAATGTCGCCCGCAATACCAACCAATTACGGACAAGATAATCGTAAAAGAATTGCACAAAAATATTTTCTCTATTTTCTGTTTCAGGTTCTGTTCTCATTGGCGACCAGTTTTTTTCGACAAAACTTTTGAATTTCAGAAATTCCGGCTGCAAATCTTCTGCCGGCAGTGAATGTTCCCATTTCTTTATAAAATACTTCAAAGCAGCACATTCACCAGTACAAAATCCATAATCGACATCTGCGGAGATCCATTGAGTGAACTTTTCAAACATTTTACGGATGATCGAGGGGGTGTTTAAACGGTCACATGCGATAAACAAGCCGTCCCGGAAATCTGTTGAAATCGTGTCCAAGAATTCAATGACTTTAGCTTCATATTTTTTGTCGCAGCCCAAATATGCAAATAAAAATAATTGGTAGTCGCTGTAATCAAATTCTGTTTGGAAAATAATCTTTTCCAATTTATCGCTGACCAGAAAGCCTTTTTCTGGCAGCATCTTGCAAATTTCTCCAATAATATCAAAATCAAGATACTTGCGTTCAATCACTGCATTGAACAGCTGCACAAGTTCTGCATCCGTGCAATCTGAAAAAATACATTTTTCATCCAACAGGCGCGGAAAATGTTCAAAGTCATTACACAGAACGATTTCACAGGATTCTTCCGGATCAAAAACACAGTCATATTCTAAATTATTCAGCTTGAGCTGACGAATGATAATTTCATTGACTTCATTTACTGATGTCATTTATTTTCCTCCGTAAAATAATATATCTCTATGGGAGCATAAACTGCAATTGCAATCAAAAGGCAGATAACAGAGATGAAAACCATATTCTGCCATTCTATTCCGACGGCGTAAAACAGACTGTCAAAGCAGCCGAAGCCGAAATATCCGCTGTGATTTGAAAAGCCATCCACATCACAGTAATTCAACAAATTCGGTATGGCAACTCCCAATACACAAAGCACCGGAAGAACAATTTTCCGCATATACCACGGACGGGATGTTTTCATTTTTGCTCCTCCGGTAAAATAAAGTTCAAGATCAGACACCGTCAACATAATATACCATTTGCCGGATGAAATTCAATTCAGCAAAG
Organism: Lentisphaeria bacterium; assembly: GCA_017505415.1. Classification (GTDB taxonomy): domain Bacteria; phylum Verrucomicrobiota; class Lentisphaeria; order Victivallales; family Victivallaceae; genus RGIG5270. The sequence continues at coordinate 1,596 of JAFVPG010000044.1, forward strand.
GATATTTCCAGAATATAAGACGCTTTAATGTATTGATTTCTTATCGGCTTTTGAAAAAAATCTTTCAGGTTGTATATTAAAAAAGTTGATTTTTTTACAAACTGCGATAAGAAATTACATTCGTCCTGCGTCTTATAGGGTGAAAACAAAATAAACATGGAGTATTTCCGGTGCAGGATACTATATACAAAAATTTATTTGCAGAGTTGATCAAAAACAAACTGCCGCTGTTGCGTCGGGTTGCGGTCAATATTGTCAACTCTCCTGCCGATGCCGATGACGTGGTGCAGAATGCATTGCTTCGCGCATGGGACAAACGCGGCAGCTTCAGCGGAAAAACAGATGCTCTGTCGGCATGGGTCGTGAAAATAGTCATCTCTGAAAGTTATAATTTTTTACGCAAAAAGTCGCACCGGGAAAAAGTTCTGCAATATTTTTCTCCGGAAACTCCAGAGGAAAATACCGCATTGGAAGCTCTGGATGCCGCCATTACTCAACTGCCGGAACTTTACCGGGATACAATACACATTGCCCTTTTGAGCAATTTAACCATTGAAGAATCGTCACGGATACTCGGGTGTTCTCCCAACACTTTGTACCAGAGAATACACAAGGCAAAGAATATGCTCCGGGAAATCATAAGGAGAAATGCTGATGAATGAAGAGCTTCTTGAAAAATTATTAAAAGAAAAAAAAAATCAGGTGTACCACTTCGGACAAAGTGAAGAGGATTTTATCGCCGGTTTCATGGAGAAAATCGACCACCGTCCGCAAAAAATCCACTTTTGGCGTTATGCGGCAATTTTTGCGGCGGTTATCGGAATAACGGTGCTTGCTTTGACCTCAATGTCCGGCAAGACTGTGCCGACTTCTGAAATAACAACTCACAAAAGCGTGGCAACCAATAATGCTCCGGGAAAGTCTTTCGATCCGATGCAGGAATCTTTGCGGCTCTTCGGGGACGAGGTCGCGATACTCTTTGTCGGCAATGATCTGGTGATCGGAGAACGGATGAACACTGAAAGTCCTTCCAATGTTCTCAACGTCAAACTTACCAACAATATTGAGTTGAAAATCGCCTGTGCCGACAATGACTCCATTTCCGTCAATGCTCCGGGTGTTTCCGGGAATGTGATCGTTTCCCGCAGTGACCGTCAGACGCTGGTACTGGATGTGGATTTGTTCATTCAGGGAAAAAGGATAAATACCCAAATTCCGGTGGACAACAGTAAAGACATCAGGATGCACTCATGAAACATCATTTTGCCATACTGCTTATTCTTGCCTTTGCATTACCGATCCTGTATGGAGCGGATGATGCCGTATGGAATTTGTGGTCGGGGAAAAGTTACGATTTTCCCGGAAATGGCAAATGGCAGATCGTTGCCAAACACGGCAGAGTTCTGGCAAGCGGCGACGGCAGGATCCATTTTCAGCTTCCGGCATTGCAAGCCGGAGCGATTCTGGAAGCATACTTGAAAACCGGAACTGAAAAACGGAAACTTTGTTTTTATTCTCCACGGCTCTTTGCCGGAATTCCGATCACCGCATTGGGTTTGAGCTTGAAATATGAAAAGTTTTTACAAAA
>JAFVPG010000045.1 GCA_017505415.1 Lentisphaeria bacterium
GCTCAAGGACGCTGTTGACCTGATCGGCACTGTTTTCGGCGGCCATATTTTCTTCCGCCGGGGTGATTTTTTCATTATTTTCGGCCATGATAAAAACCTCATGAATGGCGATTGATACTATATATGCTGAATTTATTAATATATATGATTTTGCAAAAAAATCAAGTTTTTTTGTTGAAAAAGCACCAAGAAAGAGTTATATTAGTAATTGCGGCATAAAAAACCGCATACAATCATCGATTCTGGGGGTGTTCCGGATTCGACCGGCGAAGGTACTGGGTTGATTGCATGCCGAGGATGACCGTTGGCCTCGTTAATCACCGGTTAAAACAATAAATGCGAACGAAGAGTTTGCTCTGGCGGCATAATTTTCCCGCCACGTCGCTGCACCTGACCGGGTGCTAAGGTGTAAGCGGCGTCATCCAGCGCCCTGGCAGAGATTCCCGGCATTCGGAACTTCTGCGAGATTTAAGAATGCCTGTTCTGAAGGACCGCCGGTCCATTGGCGGAACAGAGGACGAAAAACAATTGAAGATGGAACAAGCATGTAGATGTCTTCATCATTCCTCGTTGGGACAGGGGTTCAACTCCCCTCACCTCCACCATTAGTAAAAAGTACGGAATCGAGTCTCAAAGATTTGGTTCCGTTTTTATTTGTGCATTAAATATTGATTTATAATGAGTTAGCGACGAACGAGATATTTGCCCGCTATCAATCTCCCTAATGGGAATTTTTACGGAATTCAATGAAAAAGAGAGGATTTTCTCTCTTTTTCTATTTAGGGTTCAGAACTTCGTCCCAAGCTCTTGGTGAGCCGACGCAGGACTTGATTTTCAGAAATTCACACATTTGCAATGCAAATCATTAAACTTCCAACAGTCTTATAAATTCCCTGACAAAAGTTCGCAGATTATTACATGGGTAGATTTTGAATGTCGCGATTACATCAAAAATCCGTATCTTGCAGTTGTAAATGATTGTAACTGACATTATATTACCTTTGAGCGGTTGAGTTGAGTATGGAGAAATGTTAAATATGGATAAAACGGAAAAATCGAAGAAAAAACAAGCCGGTATTTTTTTGATTGCCGGATTTTTACTGTTTGGTGTGTGGAACTTGTTCTGGTTCAGCCCGGTTTATCCATTGTGGCAGAAACTGGATGGGCGTTTGCCGGAAAATATCTATTTCCCAGTGGAGGAATTCCTCGCTTTGAATGGGCATCACAATTCAATTTATGCTTTGAGTGGAAGTCTTATTATTGCCATTGGTACAATCGCCTGGGCATGGAAATTGAATGGCAAATTGCAAAAATGGTATGAATATCTTTTATTGTTTATCCTGTTTTTTGTTGCGGCGATGATCAGTATGCCATGCCTGTGCCGCTCGCGAGAACATGCGAGACGCCTCCGTTGCAGCGCAATGCTTCGTCAGACATACGTCGCACTTGAATTCTATGCAAGAGAAAACGGCAACACATTTCCCGATACGACCGATATACCCGATACTGCACAAATAGGTAAAATCGCACATCCGGTAAATTATTACGGTAAAGGAAAAAGTTTTACCGATAAACCTTTTATCATTCTTGAAGATGCTTGCCGGATCCACGCCGGGGATATGCGCCACCGCATTTGGAGTGACGGTACACGGGAGCAATTTTATCCGTGGCGCAAAACAGGAGATAACAAATGAAAAAGAAATGGGAATATTTGATTGCGGATCTGGTTTCGCTGGGTTTGCTTGAATATGGTCTTTTTGTCGCATTGGCTTGGTACTGGTCTAAATTTCAATGGTCGCCATTGGGGTATGAAACTTGCGGAATGGAATTTCTCGGTGTGTTGATGATTACCTATCCGGCATTTATCATCGGCTTGCTTATCCGTTTGGGATTGCTTCTGCGAACTTTTATATCGTTTGAGCGTAAAAAATCTTCAGAAGCAAAGTTCGCTGACAAGTTACGCAACCCCCACCGGAACTTATTGATTGTCAAGCACTTACAGATAAAGCCCCTGGCAATTTTCTTTTTATACCCCTTACAGTTGCAGGTACTTGCGGCTTTTGCAGGGCAAGCAAGAGACTGATATTCTCAATGCTGAACCATACCAGCAAGAGCATTTTGCACCACTTTTACGGCAAAAGTCTCTGAAACGCGATGGACGCAAGTCCTGGGAACATTGTTACTTATTATCAACGATTTACAAGTGGTAATACAAGGACTTGATGTAAAAAACAGACGGTGCAAAAGTTGGTTTTCTGACACTCCTGCTCCGTCTTTCATTTTGCCAAAGTGAAGTCCTTGTCTTGATATTTCAATAAAAAACGTTATCTGCGGTTGTATATGGTCTTGTTTTGATGTATATTACAAACAGGAGTATCAAGTCAAAATTATGAACAAAGCATTTTCAAAATATATAAAAAACTATCCTGTCGGCTATGCACTGTTGGCAGCTCTTCTTTTCGGCTTGAATGCACCATTATCCAAGTTGTTGTTGGATGATGTGCCTCCATTATTTATGGCGGCATTTCTTTATTTGGGGGCGGGTGTCGGTATGATGATCCTGCGTTTTTTCAAAGTGGAGAAAAAAGAAGCTCCCTTATCGAAAAAAGAATTTCCGTGGGCAATCGGAATGATCTTGCTTGATGTGGCTGCTCCGGTTTTATTGATGTATGGGTTAAAATATACTTCTGCAGCTAATGCGTCACTGCTCTTCAACTTTGAAATGGTGGCAACCAGTTTGATTGCATATATCTTTTTCAAAGAAGCTGTCGGACTGAGAATTTGGCTGGCTCTCGGAATAATCACCGTAGCCAGTATTGTGCTGACATTGGACTTTTCCAATATATCAAACTGGAAGTTTTCAAGCGGCTCTGTTCTGGTGTTGACAGCGTGTTGCTGTTGGGGATTGGAAAATAACTGTACGAGAAATATATCAGAAAAATCACCGGCTCAAATCGTTGTACTAAAAGGATTTGGTTCCGGATTGACAGCTTTGATAATCGCATTTGTTGCTGCCAAAGAGGTCAACATTGCCCTGTTGAATATCATTTACGCTATACTGGTCGGCTTTACGGCATACGGATTGAGTATATTTTTCTATGTAAAAGCTCAGCGTTATCTGGGAGCAGCCCGGACGAGTGCTTACTATGCGGCAGCACCATTTGCCGGAGTATTGCTCTCTGTTACCATACTGTGTGAAATGCCGTCATGGTCTTTTTATGCCGCATTTATTTTAATGCTTGCTGGCGTATGGCTGATTATAAAAGAAGAACACTCACATAAACATATACATGAAAAAATGACCCATAATCACGCTCATTCACATGATGATCTGCACCATAATCATCAGCACGATACTCCGGTAACAGGCACACATTTTCACGAACACACCCACGAAGAATGCGCACATCGTCATCCACACACTCCGGATATTCATCATAATCACGTCCATTAAAAAAAAAGGCGGCAGGGTTCTCTCCTGCCGCCAATAATGACACGGTTCTTACTTCTTTATCGGGATATTGAGCTTTTTTCGGGCATCTTTCAGACCTCCCAGATTATGGAGATCTGTATAGCCCATTGCTTTCAATTTTTCGATTGCAGTTCCTGCCCGTCTGCCGCTGCGGCAATAGATATATATGGGCGTATTTTTATCAGGAATCTTGTTGACTGTTTTACTTTCCAACTCAGCAAGCGGAAGAAGAACTGCGCCTTCCAGATACCCGCTTTTGTGTTCCTCCGGAGTCCGGACATCCAGCAAAACAGCATTGTTTCCCATAGATATTTTACTTTCTGTTGAACAACATCCGCTTACTGCAAGCAAAATAATTCCGGATAATATTGAAAGAAGTGCTTTCATCTGCTATCCTTTTTCCGTTTACTTTGCTGTCGGTAAACAAAGACGTTTCCGGGCATCTTTCATTGCGCCGAGATTATGAACATCGGTGTACCCCTGCTTCAGAAGTTTTTCCGTAGCCATAGTTGCTTCCCGACCGCCCCGGCAATAAA
>JAFVPG010000046.1 GCA_017505415.1 Lentisphaeria bacterium
ATGCCCGATAAAAATATCGTTGCCGTTCTCCGCTCGGAAGAAAATTTCAAAAATAATACTGTCATTTTCACTCTCAGCGGCAAAAATACCAATATCACCCGCAAAACAAAACTCGTCAAAGGCACAGCATCTGCCAATTTCAACGGTGCGGAACTCGCTGACGGCGAATACACTTTGAGCGCAGTTTGCGGCAATTATTCTCAGAAACTCATCCTCCGCAAACTTCCTTATCAGAAAAATGAGGTCTGGCTCGACAAATACGGCATTACTTATGTCGACGGCAAAAAATATCTGCCTTTCGGCTGGTTCGGCAATGCTCCGCTTCATCATGTAAAAGGGATGAATTCTTACGTTACCTACACCCGTTTCAACAATGCAGAACATTATCAAAAAGATTTTGAAAAATCTTCTGATGAAACCAAACGCATGGGACTGCTTTATCCATTGCAGGAACTTTCAGGCAGATTTGCTTACAAAGATTTGAACTACAATCAGCGTTTGGGCAATCTCAATGACACCCAGAAAAAACACATTGCCAAATTCGTCAAACTCACCCGTCCGAGTTCAAACGTTCTCGGATATTATCTCGCAGATGAACCTGATATAAGACAGGATAACCCGGAGTGGTACACCGAACTTACTCAATATTTGCAGCAGCTCGATCCTTATCACCCGACAGTTATGCTGAACTGCACAATTTCGGGAATCAAACGCTATCGCAACACTGCTGATATTCTTTTTCCTGATTATTATCCTGATTTTTATGAAGATGCTCCGCGCCAGCCGCTGCACGGCATGGCAAGCACCATTGCCGCCGGAAATCAATACCGTCCGACATGGGGAGTTATTCAGGGATTCGCCTGGCTTCCCAGAAGCGTCAAAACTCAAAGCCCCGGACGGGCGCCGACTTATGCAGAAATCCGCAATCAGGTCTATAATTGTTTTGCCGCCAATGCCAAAGGGATCCTCTTCTATCATTACTACGACAAAAGCCAGATGTTCAGCTCTCTCCGTTTCGGCATGGATTTTATGGCAAATGAACTCGATATTCTGAAAGATTACCTGCTTGATCCGAACATTCCGGATATGATTTCAGTAAAATCTGCAGATCCGTATTTCCAATGTTCGTACAAAACTCTTGACGGCAGAATATGTATCATCGCAGTCAATAATTCATACAAAAAAATTACTGCGGATATTACAGTAAAAAATCCGGCACTGAAAAAACTTTTTGTTGCAGCTGAAAAACGTTCAGTAACTCTGAATAACGGAAAATTCAGTGATACTTTCGAACCGTGCGCAGTTCATGTTTATATCAATAATGAAAATATTGCCAAAGCTGCTGCTTCAATCTCTGCTAATGAAAAAAAATTAGCTGATTTTGATGCGAAACGCAAAAAGCAGGGCAATATTCTCGCTGTCGGGGAACTTAAAGTCAAACACATGCGGCACGGCAAAGAAGCATTGCCGGCACACTTCCCTGTCATAAAAGCAACATCTGAACATAAAGAATATTTCTCACGCACCAGTGACACTCTGCTTTTCCTCATTGATGGAATCTGCGAAAATATCCCGCTTGATGCTCACATGTGTTACCGTCCGCGCAATAATGACCCGAATCCGATGCTTACAATTACTCTGCCGCAGGAAAAAGAAATCGGAAAATTAGTCATTTACCCGGTGAAAAAAAATATTTTCTATTGCAGTCGTCAAGTCAATTTCAATACGAAAATTTCAGGTTCAATACAAATAATGTTGAACGGAAAATGGCAGGAAACTGCCAAATTCAGCAACAATACAGACTCTCCTGCAATCACTGCGGTCTTCTCTCCGCAAAAAACAAAAAATATAAAAATCATCTTCAACTCAAATGATTTTGCAATCTCGGAAATTGAAGCATATCAAAAATGAAAAAGACTTTTATCAATTCAATCGGAAATATCTTCGCCCGGCGGGAGTTTGAACTAACAACTCCCGTCACAGGAGCTTGTGTAAGCATCATAGCAGACAGACATTCTTATTTGCGGGACAAATGTCTCAAAATAAATAATGACGGCACTGATGCAAACTGGCTCGTCGGCGGCAGTTTCCTCAAATTCAAACTTTACTGCGACGGCAATCTTATCGGCATCGGACCGTTCCGCGCTCAAAATGACAACGCATACGTCCGCCATACATTCATTCTCCCCGATTTAACTCCGGGCAAACATGTCATTTCTCTCATTTTCAGAGGTGAAAAATACGGCATAAATATTGAATCAGAACAACTTGATATTAATATTGATTCAAATTGGAAAGTTTTGAATGTAAATGATTTATACCGTCCGATATGCTATGAGTTTCCGCACATTACAGGTTATTACAAAGGCGATATAGGCCCCGGTGAATATTTTGAACATCTTGACGGAAATAAGCTCCCGCAAAATTGGCAGTCATGCAGTTTCGATGATTCCAACTGGCAGAATGCCGGAATTGCCGATTTTGATATTGAGATAGAGGATGCTCCATACAACTATGAGCTTTATTACCGTAAACCCGTTTCAAAACGAAAAACTCCGGACGGCAGATGGATTTGTGATTTCGGTACTGAAATGATCGGTTCAATCTCTCTTGCCGGAGAAAAAGCCGATTTTGCAGAACTCCGTCTTGGCGAAGAAATGCTCGATGAAAACCGGGTGCGTTTTCAGACACGTTCACTCAACTGCTATCAGGAGATGTGGCGCTTCAAAAACAAAGGTCAGAAACTGGAACACTTCGGCTTGCGAATTTTCCGTTATGCTGAAATCTGCGGCATGGAAAATGAACCGGAAATAGAACAGTTGTGTATTCATGCCCCTTTCAATGATGATGATTCCTGCATGAAATCAGGTATTGAAGCCCTCGACCGCATTTATGAACTGTGCAAACGCACGATCAAACATTGCAATATGGACATGTACACGGATTGCTTCAGCCGTGAACGAATTTGTTATGAAGCAGATTCCTATATTACAATGCGGACTGATTTTGCCGTTTCAGGCGATACACGTACCGCAGCCAGAAGCATGGAATTTCTGATAAATCATCAGACCTGGCCGGTTGAATGGAAGCAGATGATATTGCCAATACTTGACCGTTATTTAATGCACACTGCCGATTTTGCATTGCTCAAACGCAATTGGAATACTCTTGTAAATGACTGTTCTTATCAGCAGTTGATGCAAAAGGGTATAATATATGATTTTCCGCGCAAACACATCTTTGACTGGCCCTATCATGAATTGAGAAATTTTGACCGGGATGCGCAATCTTTTGCAATACCCAATTTTCTGAATTATGCCGGTTTGAAAATTCTCGAAAAATGGGCGCCTTATGCAGAACAGGATGCAGAACCTTACCGCAACCTTGCCAATGAAGCATTTGAAGCATTTCAACAACTTTATTTTGATAAAGGAAAAAAACTTTACCGTGACGGAATAAACTCGGAAAATTGCTCCATGCACAGTAATCTCTGGGCTTTATGGTGCAATGCAGTTCCTGCGGAATATCAAAATGAAATTGCAAAATTCATCTCCGTCTGCGGTCCGCAATGCAGTCTCTACACTGTTCAATTTTATCTCGATGTTCTCTTCAAATACGGTTATGAAAAACAGGCTCTTGATATTCTCATCAATGATTCCGACCGCTCATGGCTCTCCATGCTTGAATCAGGTTTGACCTTAACCGCCGAATACTGGGAAAAAAACAATTCCATGGCTCATCCCTGGGGCAGTTGTCCCGCCAATATAATTGTTGAACATCTCTTCGGCTTGAAACCGACCTCCCCCGGCTGGAAAACTTATGAATACAAAATTTCTCCGTTGTTAAAAAATGCAGAACTGAAACTCAAAACACCAAACGGCATAATTAATATAAAGTAAAAATGAAAAAAATTTTTAATGTTGCAGAATACAATGTCAAACCAGACCGTCCCGACATCATTCAAACTGAAGCGATCCAAAAAGTAATTGACATTGCCGCTGAGAATGGCGGAACGGTATACTTTCCACAGGGAAATTACAGTTCCGGTTCGCTTTTTTTCAAAAAAAATACCTCTCTTTTTCTCGAAAAAAATGCTTTTCTGCAAGGCAGTACTGACATATCGGATTTTGCAATCCTCCCCAATCGCATGGAAGGGGAAAATGTTATCTATTTTGCGGCACTTATCAATGCTGACAATGTTGATGATTTTTCCATTTCAGGTGAAGGAACTCTTGACGGCAACGGATTACCGTACTGGCGGCATTTCTGGCTCCGCCGCAAATTCAATCCGCAATGTACTAATATGGACGAAATGCGCCCCCGCATCATCTATATTTCAAACAGCAATAATGTGCATATTTCAGGAATCACAATTCAAAATTCACCATTCTGGACCACTCATTTTTACCGCTGTTCAAATCTTCTGCTGGAGAATTTAAGAATTTTCGCGCCGACCAAACCGGTTCTTGCTCCGAGTTCAGATGCCATTGACCTTGATGTTTGCTCTGATGTTCTGATAAAAAACTGTTACATATCCGTCAACGATGATGCCATCGCACTCAAAGGCGGCAAAGGTCCTGATGCCGATAAACTCCCCGAAAACGGAGAAAATTCTCGTATTGTAATTGAAAATTGCACCTTCGGTTTCTGCCATTGCATTCTTACGTGCGGCAGTGAAACGATTCATAATGACAATATCATTGTCAGAAACTGCACAAGTGATGGCGCCGCATGCCTTTTTTCACTGAAAATGCGCCCCGACACCAACCAGCTCAGCGAAAATATTCTCATTGAAAATATCAAAGGATACTGCAAACGGATTTTCTCGTCTTATTCATTCACTCAATTCAGACGTTCACCTGATTTGCACATGTCTTACGGCAAAAACATCACTCTGCAAAACCTGGATCTGAAATGCGACAAACTTGTATCCGCTGAAAAATCCATCGAATACGAACTTGAAAATATACGATTCACAAACTGTAATTTCATCTGTCCTGAAAAATTACAGATAGATTTCAATGACGGCAAAGATTTCATTATCGAAAATGTAAAAATAAGCGCAGATTGATTTCTCTCACGGCATTATACATCAGTATAAGCAAAATTACGGAGTTTATCAAAAAATACTCTGAAAATACTGTCACGGGCGATATATCTGATACGAAGCATTTCCGGATTGTCTTCTGCATTGCAATAATTGCCGTCATCTGCCACATCCGGACGGGAAACGATTTCGGCATTGATCGAATTTGCATCACAAAGACAGATCCCGACAGTAGCAATATCCCATATAATACGGGTTTCGCCATACTCTCCGAGTTCATCATAAACACGCTGTGCAAGAAATTTTCCGATTGCACCGCACGGCTCACAGTATTTTTCAATTTCACAGCGGCTCAACAGCAAATGACTTGCCACTGTCAGACACGGAATCTGTATCAACGGTACACCAGATGAAAAAAGCACTTGTGCCGCAGGAATGTCCTGCCGCCAGTTGAATTCATTGTTGGAAGTCCAGTAAACAGGATGTCCGCCAAGCCATATAACAGAAATATTTTTTATTAATTCCGGTTTCAGCAGCAATGCGGAAGCAACATTTGTAATTGCTCCCATCGCCAGAATATAAAGAATTTCTCCTTTTGCAGCACATTCTTCTGCAGTCTGTATAATTTTGCAGGCAGCATCAGACTTTACCGGCGTCCGGCGGTCGGGCAGATAAGTTTCAGAACCTCTGAATGCAAGTGATTCATCTTTGCCGATAAGTTTCAGAAGCCGCAATATTTCTTGATAACTTTCCTCCATCCCCTCTGCCGGAGTTCCGACTTTCTGATTCAGAAACGGTGCAGCCGTAATTGCATGTACATTCATTTTTTCAGGCGAAAGCAACGCAAAAGTCAATGCAAACTGGTCATCAACTTCATTGAATGTATCCGTATCAAGTATAACATTCATGCGTCCTTGCGGAATTGTAATCCTCTCTCGCAGCAAAGGTGCATCAAGTTCAGGAAATATTGTATGCTTCATGCATCACTCTCAATTTGAATATTTTATCCTGCTGAAAATGATAGAATCAATTTCATCATATTCATCCTGAGAAAAAGTTTTCCGCATAGGCGCCTGGGCAGTTTCAATGATCTGTTCCGGCGAACTTGCCCCGCAAAGGGCGGAAGTAACTCCGTTACGGCTCAAAATCCATGCCAGAGCCATTTGCGACAAAGTCTGCGAGCGGCGTTTGGCAATGGCATTGAGTTTTGAAATTTTTTCCAGCAAGTCAGGAGTTATCGCTTCTTTTTTCAGAAAATGATTACGTTCAGCACGGGAATTGGCAGGAATACCATTCAGATATTTTCCACTCAAAAGCCCCTGCGCAAGCGGAGAAAAACAGATAGCACCGATACCGATTTGCTGAAGCATATCAAACATTCCCGCTTTCTCCAAATCACGGTTAAGCATATTGAAACGTCCCTGATAAATAACTCCGGGAGTTTTAAGTTCACGCAAAATCGTAAATGCCTTTAATGCATCCTCTGTATTATAATTTGAAATACCTACATACAAAGCTCTGCCGCTGCGAACAATGTGATCAAGTGCGAGCATGCTTTCCTCAACCGGAGTATCCGGGTCAGGACGGTGATGATAAAATATATCAACATAGTCAAGCCCCATCCGCTTCAAACTCTGGTCACAACTTGCAATCAGACTTTTGCGGGAACCCCATTCACCGAAAGGCCCTTTCCACATAAGAAAACCGGCTTTACTGGAAATGATAAGTTCATCACGGTATTTTTTGAAATCAGCAGCAAATATCTTTCCGAAATTCTCCTCCGCAGAGCCGGGTTCAGGTCCGTAATTATTGGCAAGATCAAAATGAAAAATGCCGAGATCAAAAGCAGTACGCAGCATATTTCTGGCATTATCAAATGAATCCACGCTTCCGAAATTATGCCACAAACCAAGAGAAATTTCAGGCAGAACAAGTCCGCTTCTGCCGCATCTTGCTGTTTGCATTACCTCATATCTGTTTGTATTTGCTTCATAAGTATTCATAAAAATCTCTATTCTGTAACGTTGTATACACACTATGGAATATAGTCTACATCATTTTTATCTTTTTTCAAGATTTTTTTCAAAAATTACTCAAAAAAAATATAAACTTTTTAATATCGTCTTGACAAAATAAAAAATAATGCTAATTTTAATCAAGTGTTTCTATACTGAATATTTTGATTCAGAATCTGACTGCGGTAATCTCATCGGAACATATTGCTGTATTCTACATTATGAAAAAATAAGTAATAAGGTTTTTTATGCTGCTGACATCACAAAATTTTTTTTCAAATCAGGAACTTTCCATACAACTGTTTTACACTCACAGCAGTTCGATGCTTGATTGGCACAACCATGAATTTACAGAAATAGCCATTATGTTTGAGGGGAGCTGCACCTACGAAACTGATTTCAGCTCAAGTACGGTCAGCAAAGGAGATGTCCTTTTTATCCCCCGTGAAGGCAATCACCGCTACCGTAATGAAAAAAATGTATCGCTGATGAATGTACTTTTCATGCTTGAAAATCTGACATTCCCATATATGAAGTTATTTGCAGATCCAAGATTTACTGCATTGTTCCGCATACGCTCCGAATATTGCAGAAAAATGCAGTTTTATCCGCGATTGAAACTTAACGATACCGAACTTGCAGAGGTTAAATCCTTACTCATGCCGGCATGGGAAAAACAGGAAAAGCAGCTCACAGGGGCAACTCTCAGTGTTTACGGCGCATTTCTGCAAATCATTCCGATTCTGCTCAACGCAGAATCAGCAAAATACAATTCCGACCGCAAAGGAATCCCCAACCTCATCTCTGAAACAATCAGCAAAATACATTCACATTATAAAGAAAAACTTTCAGTTCCACTGCTTGCCCGCAAGACAGGCATGAGCGAATCATCATTCACCAGACATTTCAAAATCGCAACCGGAGAAACTCCTGTGGAATATATACTGCATCTGCGGCTTAACGATGCTGCAGAAAAAATATCCAATGGGATGCCTGTTTCTGAAGCGGCTTTCAGTGCAGGTTTTTCCGACAGCAACTATTTTTCACGCATTTTCAAACAAAAAATCGGTATTTCTCCACGAGATATTAAAAAAATGCCGAAAAAATGCTAATTTTTGCCGGAAAAATTAAGGTTTAATTTTTTAATATATGCTATATTACTCCATAAAAAGATTTCTGCAACCCGAAACTCGAAATAATTTTCATGGAAAACAATATAAAAAAATGGATGTATGACCCGACAAAAAACGGAGAAAAGTTATCTCCTGTAAGTTGCTTCCGTCGAAAGATATATACTGAAAAAGGAAAAATCAAAATTATTGCTGCAGCACTCGGTCTCTATGAAATAAAATTTGATAATCAACCTTTAACGGATGATATTTTTCTTCCCGGATGGAGCGATTATCGTTACCGTGCCGAATACAGAGTATTTGAAAAAGAAATTTCTTCCGGTGAACATAGTATAGAAATCCTCCTTGCCGATGGATGGTACGCCGGATTTATCGCAGGGAAAGCCCCCGCCGTTCCTGAACTTTTTGCAGAAATTACTCTGCCTGACGGTACGGTCATTTCTGCTGACAATGAATGGGAATGCGCCTCCGACGGACCTTTTATTTACAGTGATATATACATGGGTGAAAAATTTGATTTCAACCGTACTTTCACCGATTTCCACAGCATCGGCACCAAGGATAGAGAACTCCGGCTTGAACCTTTTGAAGGCAATCCGGTCAGAAGAATCAGAACTGTAAAAGTTCAAAAACGAAACGGCAATATCATCGACTTCGGCGAAAACCTTACAGGAAGAACGATTCTCAAATTTACAGCCCCTGCCGGAACACTTATTTCAATACGCCATGCGGAAGTACTTGATGATCAGGGAAGACTTTATACTGAAAATCTGCGTGCCGCTGAAGCCGCAGCTTATGTCACTGCATCTGGCAATGAAGATATTTACGAATCAACATTCACATTTTTCGGATTCCGTTATGTCGAAGTATCGGGGATCAATGATTTTGAAATTGAAGCAGTCTCAATACATTCCGATATGCCCCTGCATCTGAAATTCAACTGCTCTGACGAACTGTTGAACAAACTTGTCGGCAATATCCGCCGCGGCTGGCTCGGAAATGCACTTGATATACCTACGGATTGTCCGCAGAGAGATGAACGTGTCGGCTGGCTCGGAGATGCTCAAGTTTTTATAAAAGCGGCACTTTATCTCTCTGATTGTTCAAAGTTTTTCCGCCGTTGGCTCAAGGATGTCCGTCTGGGCAGAAATAAGGAAGGTTTTTACGGTATTGTCGTTCCTGAAGTAAAGCGTTTTATGAACTACGATGCGGCAGGCTGGTCAGATGCAGGCGTTGTCTGTCCGTATGAGATATACAATTTTACTCACGATAAAAACATCCTTGCGGAAAATTATTACGCAATGTTCAAATTTGTAACCATGCGGTATAATAATTTCCAAAAAGGAGAACTTCCACCTGCACAATTCGGCGACTGGCTGAATTTAAATGACGAAACTCCGCCGGAAATAATCGGCAGTGCTTTTATGATTCATTCAACTTATCTGGTATTAAAATCTGCTGAAATACTGAAAAAAGCTGAAGATATTGCACTGCTTGAAAAATATTTCAATGAAGAAAAAGATTTTTTCAATAAGAATTATGCAGATA
This sequence comes from Lentisphaeria bacterium, assembly GCA_017505415.1. Classification (GTDB taxonomy): domain Bacteria; phylum Verrucomicrobiota; class Lentisphaeria; order Victivallales; family Victivallaceae; genus RGIG5270. Next base: position 9,741 of record JAFVPG010000046.1, read on the forward strand.
AACTTGAAACCCAAACCGGTTTGGCGCTGGCATTGGATTTTGAACTCCTCAGTGAAGAAAAACGCTCCACAGCTGCACTGAAACTGAATAAACATATAAAAGAAAAATGCAATACTCATTTATGTACCGGATTTCTCGGCACACCGCATCTGCTTCATGCTCTTTCAAAAAACGGATACACAGATACAGCATGGCAACTTCTTGAACA
>JAFVPG010000047.1 GCA_017505415.1 Lentisphaeria bacterium
AGCCGAGATTTCGCCTCGGCAAGCCAGTTGCGCAGCAAATGGATTGACGAGCGAACCCAATGGGGAAGACTGCCGCGGCGTAATCTGCGGCAGCAGATGAAGCCGGGCAATACGGCATAGCAACACCTCAAACATTATTCTGAAAGATCCCGGCTTGATGTCTAACTTTCACTACGTATACATACTCGTTGACGAAGCAACCGGAAACCATTTCTACATCGGCTGTACCGAAGACCTGAAATCCCGCCTTGAAAAACACAATAAAGGCGATGTTCCGCACACATCAAAATACAAACCGTGGAAAATCAAAAACGCAATAGCCTTTACTGACCGCGAAAAAGCCTACGCTTTTGAAGCCTACTTGAAAACCCATTGCGGCAGAGCATTCATCAAGCGGCATTTTTGACAAAACCACTTCTTTTTTGAATTTTTGCTCTTGCATTTCATTATTATGCATGATAAATTATAGTCAAACGGAGTGCGTGTTGCATTTCCGAAGACAAATAGAGGTAAAAACAAAAATAACGATCACTGAATAAAAAATTTGGCAAACTGATTGTAAACGTCCATCTCTGAACTACCACTTCACAAATAAGACGTAATGCAAACACATTTTTATAGTCGGAGTGTCCGTGTATAAAACACGGCACATTTCGATCATATGTGTGTTTGTAATGCTGTGGTAGGCGTAGAGATGGGCATATTCTTCGGAATGTGCCTCTTTTTTTGTTCTGAAAACAAAAGGAGAAATGCCTATGGCAATAGAACGGTAACAATAATACAATAAAAATCTAATCAAACACAAGTAATTAAAAAAGGAAAACCTACTATGGCTATGAGTAATCTTGAACGTCGTCAACGCAATATAAAAATTTTGAAAGATTTTTTTGCATTTAAGATCAACATTTTTCCAATTATCGTAAAAATTCTCTTTGCTCTGGTCACCATCGGTTTATTTATCGGTGGAATGATGATGTCTTTAAATGCCGCCCAGGACAAAAATACCAATTTAATTCTGCTGGGGCTCGGAATTGCCTTTTTAGGACCGATTCTGCTGCACATTGCCATTGAGTGGATGCTGCTGCTGTATTCGATTCTGGATATGCTGCGTGAGATCCGAAACAATATCTTTGAGATCCGCGATGCGTTGAAAACTGACAAAGAATAAGCGTCTTTCTTGCTATCAGGAGGTATCGGTCGCGATACCTCCTTTTTTATTATCTATAAAACAATTGTCGGAGGTGCAATTATTTTTCGGGGCGGATTTTATTTCATCGGAATTTACAGACATTTCGTTTGAGGTGAAAGCCGAACTCTATTTTAATTTTTATGCTTTCGGAGATGTTTTCCGAAGAAACGGCATAGTTCCGCAAAATCGCATTGTCAACAACCGTTTTGAGCTTGCGAGAACTATTCTGAAGAATTAAAACACCCTCCTCCTTTTCAGATGAAGCATTGTTTCGTTTCACTCCACAATATGAAGCATCTTCATTTCATTCCGATATGAAGCACTCCGCTTACGCTCCGTATGATGAAAAAATGAAAAATGAGAGTTGTGTTTGCAAATATTCCTTGTCTATGCTATATTATTCAGCGGAAAGGAAAATTCTCATGGAAAAATCGTCAAACAAACTCGTTGACCTTTCTGTTACCTTTGCTATTGAAATACAGAATCTTAAATGACCCCTTGCGGCAGGGCATTCATCAAGCGGCATTTTTGATAAAACCACTTCTTTTTTGAATTTTTGCTCTTGCATTTCATTATTCTGCATGATAAATTATAGTCAAACGGAGTGCATGTTGCATTTCCGAAGACAAATAGAGGTATAAACAAAGATAAAGATAACTGAATAAAAATTTTGGCAAACTGATTGTAAACGTCCATCTCTGAACTGGTACTTCAAAAAAAGGCGTATTGCAATATACTTTTAGAATCGGTGTGTCCGTGCATGATAGCATGGCACATCCCGGTTTTGTGTATATTGCAACGCTGTACCAGGCGTAGAGATGGGCACATTTTCGGAATGTGCCTTTTTTATTTGGAAAACAACGTGGAAGGACGTCAAAAATGAAAAAATGGTTTATTTCTGGGATGCTGCTGATATTTGCGAATATATCTTATGCAAATGCAAGATATTTCCTCAGTCATGAGGCAATCAGCGGAAATGTTAAACGGGTTGATTATTTACTGAAACATTATGGCTGGCATCCGGATACTCCTGATAAATACGGTCGTACGATTCTTATGGAGGCTGCCGAAAGGGGACGGCACAATGTTATCGAATATTTGCTTGATAATGGAGCTGATATAAATTATCAAGATCAAAGTGGGGCAACACCGCTTATGTATGCAGTTTGCGACTCTCGTGCCAATAGAATAAATACTTGTATGCTTTTGGTCAGCAGAGGCGCAGAAATAGACATCCGTGATAAAAGAGGGAAATCTGCCCTTGACTATGCCTATTATTACAAAAAACACGATATCATAAGTTTTCTGCGTTCCAAAGGCGCAAAAGATGACATGGACCGACAGGATGAAAATGGTTGGACACAGCTTATGATTGCTGCAGAAAAAGGGCAATCAGACAGGATTTTATCTCTTATTGCGGAGGGAGCATCAGTTAACTTTCAGAACAAAAAAGGCTACACAGCACTTATGATTGCCGCTTCCAACGGACAGTTTGAAGCATGTAAATTGCTGTTGAAAAAAGGGGCAAGAATATTACAATTAAAAGATGAAAATGGTAATACTGCGTTGAATTATGGTGCAAAATATAAGAATATCAGCGAGCTTTTGTATCAGCAAATCGATATGCATGCTGCCGCATTTAAGAATGATTTGGAAATGTTGAAAATTGCGCTGCAGGAAAACAAATTTGATGTGAATCAAAAAAATAAATACGGCTTGACACCACTCATGATTGCAGTGGCTAAAAATAGTGTTGAGTGTATCAAACATTTACTTTCACAGGAAGGGATTGATGTAAATACCCAGGATAATAATGGTATGACTCCTTTAATGCAGGCGGCAGGAAGCAACAATTTATCAGTTTGTATAGAACTTCTGAATGCCAATGCAAAAATAAATATGCAAAACAAGAATGGAATAACAGCCCTTATGTTTGCCGCGCATAGTGGGCATTTGCAAGTTTGCAAACTGCTTGTAGATAAAGGTGCAGATATAGAAATAAAAGATAAAGATGGGAACACTGCTCCGCAATATGCAAAAAATGGAGATATTCGAAATCTTTTGAGAGCATTTGATATATGGGATGCTGCAGAGTTTGGTACATCTCAAACTTTGCAAAAAGCTTTTGAAAAAAGCAAACATCCGGTAGATGCGGTTCGCAATAATTGGACTGCGTTGATGTTTGCAGCACAGGGAAATAATATTGATACAATGACCTATTTGATTTCCAAAGGAGCAAATGTCAATTTCAAAGACGGAAAAAGTATTACCCCGCTGATGGTTGCCGCCGCCCAGCATAAATTGGAAGCATGCAAATTACTGTTGGAAAAAGGAGCAGAAGCAGATGAACCGGATAAAGATGGTTTGACGGCACTGCATCATGCTGTACTGGGTTCGAAAAACGCACAAAACAGTCATCACATTGTAGAAGCATTGCTGGCCAAAGGTGCTGACCCGAATTTTGAAATGTCAAAAGGTTTCATTGCCCTGCATTTTGCCGTTGTTTTTTATAACCCCCAAAGTATTGATGCCTTGATAAAGGCAGGTACGGATACAGACCACTATGGTGCATCAGTAATGTTGACTGCCATCCGCGAAGCTTCTCCGGAAGCGATCACTTATTTGATGAAAAAACATAATTTCAAACTGCCGGCAGATATCAACAGCCTCCAGAATATCATATATAGAAGAATGAAAAAGGAAGATGTCAGCAAATGGACTGAATTTTGCATTCAGAACAATATCGCTCTGGATTGGAATCAAGTTATGCTGGCGGCAATTACAAAAAATAATATTGCTCAAATCAAAAAACTTTTGTCCAAAGTAAACTTCAACAACCATGATGAGAAAAATCGCATAAACTTTTTAAGCTGTTATCTGCAGCAAAACGAAAAAGCTGATTTTGAAGTCGTAAAACTTTTTACCGATGCCGGATGCCATATTTTTCATCCCTCAAAACAAACCGGACCGGCTGTACCATTGTTGGGTCTTATGGCGGAATATAAAAATGATTCTCCGATCGGGATCGCCATTTCAAAACAAGATTTCAAATTAGTTGATGTTTTACTGCAGGCAAAAAAATATTGTCTTGATTCAGAAATTGACAGTTTCCGGTATTATATTCAATCTGCCGCAGAAAAAAGCAAAGACATCAAGAGCAAAAATAAAATCTTAAAAATTTCCAGAATGTTGAACCACATTGATCCGGCAAAATTGGATAAACCTGAATTTGTTCTCGATGCCAATGCTCTTTACGCCAAAGCACGGTCGATCGACCCTGATTGCAAAGATCCGGTACAGGATGCATTGGAAACTGCTTTTGATATGGAAAAAGCCTTTGCTGCCGCAATGGCACAAACCTCTGCCCAGTTCGGCGGCGGTAACAGCATCGCTGACAACAGATATATTCAAGCTCTCATTCTTTATGATTGTGCAACGGCTCTCGGACATAGAGAAGCCTTGAAAAATGCCTGTGCCATACGGGGAAAACAACAGCTCTTCTATTCTGATATTCAGTATGCGAGAAATTCGGCAATCAATATGCTTGCAAAGGCCAATATGCAAGATAAAATATCGCATCTTGCCAAAATTGCACCATTGCCGGAAATCGACACAAAAAAGGCAGAAATATTGAAAAAGGTTTTCATAACCAATTATTCTTCAAGTAAAAGTGTTTATGATGCATTCAAATATGCATTACCGGAAGACTTCAAAGTATTCGCCTGGAAAAATGCAAAAGGCAATACGATATACGAAATTTCCGGAAAAACCTCCAATCGTTATCCGTTCAATGGTCAGATGTGTTCGGTGAACAAATTCAAGCCGGTGGAAGTTATTTTTGTTGACAGAAAAAACGGCATTCCCGAAATGGCTGCATTTAAACTCTCGGTGGATGTGCCGCTTATGGTTTCACAGCAAATTTACTATACCAACATGGGGAACATACAGGACACTGTGAAAGAGGATCAATTTTTCAGATTTATATATTATTGATCAAATTCAACATATAACCCCGAACGGAATCCCGGATAGAACTTTTATTCGCCTCTTCGACGGTTTGTGACAAACAATAAATATTAAAAAGGAAAAAGTAAATATGTCTTCTGCAGATATGAAAAACAGGGTGGATGAAGAAAGACGAAATCCTGCAGCGTTGGAAAACCAGCAGAAATCGTTGGAGAATCAACAGAAAGGACTGAAACTCCAGCAGAAATCGTTGGAGACTCAACAGCAAACCAATGAGCTGCAGAAAGAGGCCAATTTAATAAGACGGCAGCAGTTAGAGGCACAAGAGGCAGCCAACAAGCTTGCTTCGGAAAGTATCGAAGTTCAAAAAGATTTGTCAAAAATCCAGAGACAATATTATAATGAACAGATAAAAATTGATTCAAGAATGTTGGAAATTGCAGAAGAACGTGCTGAACGCGAACGGAATATCGTTTTTTGCAGATGGTGCGGCAGACAGATGCCGTTTGCTCAAATAATAGATTATCTGGATGCCGAAGTCTGTTCTCTGCAATGCAGAAAAATGTATCGGCAGCATCTAATCGAAGAAAACCGTTTAATGTATTGTGATCATTGTGGAAATGATTTGATCATTGACGTGGTCGAAAGGGATTATGATAATGTTACAATCGGTACAATTGTTGATCCGCTCGATCACGATAGATTGTTGCCGGTAACATTGGGAGATGCCAAAATATTGGAAGAAACCGAAGCTCAATCTGC
>JAFVPG010000048.1 GCA_017505415.1 Lentisphaeria bacterium
TTCTTGGGAAATGCGGAAGTATCTTCATTGGCAAAATAAATACCGCCGAATTTGTCATAATAAGCACCGCACTGCATTGCCGCACGCCCCGACGGATAATTTACATTATAGACAGTATTATTCTGTCGCGGTGCTTCATGAGCAACACCACTCATAGTTGGCGTGAAAAGTCTTTCTTTTTGATTTGAAAGCGGTGCAAAAGCAAAACACGGATACTTCAATCCGTTCAGTACCATAGAGCTTGTACAATACAAAGTATATTCCAAACGGTTGTTTGCAAATACTGCATTCATAAAAACTTGTACATTTTCTCCGTCAAACTTCAAACTAAAATTGCCGTTTCTGTCCGCCTTTTTAAGCCATGAACACCGCATATTATTGCTGTTCAGTTTTTTATCTTTGCCAAAATCAAGTACAAAAAAGTTATTATCCGGCAGTAAAAGTTCACGCTTATTGATTTTATCATAAAATGAAACGATACTGCCTTTTTGTTTTTTGCTGTCTATGGCGATGGTGAGAACCGTTTTGGCATTTTCGATTGGAGTCAATACAAGATCGCCGCAGACAAAAATATTGCTGCTCTGCGGCTTTTCATCTACATTTGAATTAAATTGATATTCAGGATATTTGTACGCGAAATTTTTTAAAGCAAAGTATACAGCTTCATTTTTCAGGAGTTTTTTTTTACATCCTGCAAAAATTTTTCTGTTGCTGCTGAAACATTTTTTTTGACCTTAAAAGCTGGTATGACATCTTTTTGTTTCAAAGTCATATTTTCAATTTCAGCTTGAGAAAGTACATGATCAAAAATTCCGACATAGGTAAATTTGCCATTCAAATTCCACACTTTGCCAAGATTCGGTCCCCATGCAATATACACTGGATTTTTGTTTTCAGCAGGAATACTGCCTTTGAATCTGCGATTGGCTGTCAAAGCTCCATCAAGGTAAACTTTCACATCAGTCCAGACTTCATCACTGCTCGGCACATTACGTGTAGAATACGTAACGACAGCAAAATGAGTTTTTTGAACTTGGATATTATTTTTGCCAACGGAAAGGATATTGGCATACCATGTTTTGCCATTATTAAAATTTACATAAATGCGGTTGCCGCGTCTGCCGAACATCAATTGCCGGCCTTTCAAAATAAAAATATCAGTGGTACTGCCGTCGGGATTATCTTTCAAATCAGCTGACATTTTGTCCAGTTTGAATGTGACACAGAAACTGCCCTGCTTATTGAAGTTCAAATTTTCACTGCCGAGGATCTGAAGCCCTGCAGTATTATCACTGAAAATAAATCCTTCAGGAGAGATTTGAACTTTGGAAGAACTTTTTTTCGCATTAAATTTCTCTCCGGCTTTATTCTTCAACTCTCCATTGCTGTAACTGATGATCTCAGCTCCGTAAACACTTGCAATCAATGCAAATGCAAGCAAAAATAAATACTTTTTCACAATTATATCTCCTTGACTGTTCCTGATTTATTTTCTTTGTAATGCGTAAAAGGATTGGCAAGATTTTTCAAATCGCCGTTTGAAACAGAGGCCGCATGACCATCAAAAAATACAGCATTTGAACTCTTATTGGAATGTCGATTCATAATTGTATAGTCTGTGTAGCCGGAACCGCTGCACAACATCCAGGAGCCATAAGCCACAGTTGTTTTATTGGCAGAATCCCCATAAAAAAGTGTCTGTGAAGGCTTGAGGAAATTTGCAAGTTTATATGCACTTGTCTCCATATCAGTTTTATTGCCGACAAGGACATTTCCTACTTCTTGCTGAGTTGCATCAACATCGTCACAGCGTTGAATGCACCAAATGCCGTAGCTGCGTGCTTGAAAACTCCAATCATCCAACCCTCCGGATGCGGCAAAAGTTGAGGGACAAAGATAAGAATTTGTTTTTTTCTTGATATATTTGTTGCTGATAAACGTTTGAGCCCAATAGTTACTTCCGGTAAGTACACAAATCGGACTTAAACCATCATAATCCTCTGAATAAACATAACTTACAGTAAACATCTGTTTCAAATTGCTGATGCAATTCGCACTTCTGGCACGTTCTCTGGCACTGTTCAATGCCGGAAGCAGCATTCCTGCAAGGATCGCAATGATTGCAATGACTACAAGAAGTTCAATCAATGTGAAGCAACTTCCGATAGTATACACTTTGTCATGTTGTTTGAGGTTATTTTTCATTTTTTTTCCTTTCTGTTAAGTTTTTTTCAGACTTGTCGGACGTATCTGACCTGTCGGACGACCCGGCTGATACCAAGCTGTAACTTCCTATAATGTATATTATGTCCTTATTTATAAAATTTTCCTTTGCTGCATTCAACGTTGAACCAAATATTAAAATTTATTTATACCCGCGATTTTTCAAATACGCTGTTTGATCGACATTCATTAAATATTTATAGTCATCGAAACAGGCTTTGACTATATCTTCCAACGGCATTTCTGCAATGCCGATAACCGCATCTGCTGCACCGTAATAAATTCTTACAATATCATTCTCAAGCAATGCATTACAAGTAAAAACAGTATTGCTTACACGCCCCAATTGTTCATAACTTTTCTGTGGGAATAATACCGGATATTTACTGCGGGCAATTACTTTCCATGGTTCCTGATAGTCAAGAATTGCCGCACTCAATGAATAAATAGAACCAAGACAACTGTCCATAACTCCGTGATAAATTACCAACCACCCTTCTTTTATCCTGATCGGCGGCGCACCGGCTCCGATTTTCAAATCATCCCAATGACATTTACGCGGAGACAATGACGGGCGTGTCTTCCCCCAGAAAATGAGATCGGGAGAAAATGACATCTGCATACTGCATGGAGATTTTTCATCTCCTCCGAACTGTCGATTCAAACAGCAATAAAGACCGTTTATTTTTTCAGGAAATAAAGCACCATTGCGATTATTGACATGACTCATAAGTGACACATGTTCAAATACTTCAAAATCAACAGTTTTTATGATGGCAATTCTGCTGCCGCTTTCATTTTCATGACTGTTATAAACAATATAATATACACCATCAATTTCTGTAATACGGGGATCATAGACACCATTTTCCACCCAGCCGTCACCGCACTTCGGCATTTTTATCGGAGCCGGATCGAATTTGAAATGGTATCCGTCTTTACTGCGGGCAAGCCAGAAGACTATACTGCCCTCGATATGGAATACATCAACCATCAAAATATATGTATCTTTAAATTTTACTGCACCGGGATTCAAAAGATAATATCCGTCTTTTTCCGGCAAATCATCAACTGTAAGAATCGGATTTTTTTTATAACGTTTAAATTGATAATGCATATAATATTCCTTTCTGCAACTCAAATTTTCAAGTTTGCATATTCACAATAGCGGTCAAAAAGCCCGTGAGCCTGCAAATATGCAGAATTTGGACTCATAAAATGCGAAAATTCAAAAGTTATTGCTTTTTCGATACCGACATTCTGAGCAGCTTGAAGTTTGTGATACATTTTTTCCCATTTTATAGGGAGAAAAGTAATTGGCATATCACGATCAAAAGTTTCGCAGTTTGTCCAACATTCAATACCGTATTTTTTTGCTAGAGCCATATTTATTTTCAAGTAATCCGGCAATTCATCAATTTCAACATGACCGTCCTGAAATGCAATCTGATCAACTGCTCCTTTGATACATGCAAAAATACCGTCCCACTCTTTTTCATGTTCCTGCAAAGCGATTGACGGTGCATTTGAACCAAGCATCTTATTGATTTTGCATCCCTGAATAAAAGGTGATATTAAAATCGGAAGATTCCCGGAAATATCTTTGCAAAATTTACCGAGAGCAGCATATCCTTCTGCGATATTTCCCCTGCGACGTGCAATTTCAGTGCTTAAATACCAACCTTTGAACGCTTTGTAATGCCCATATTTCTGCCATGCTTCTTCGACCAGCATTTTATTAGTATCAAGTTCCCATTGATAATCTCTGTCTTCCGGCTCAAGACCGCTGTCATAAGTGCCGAAATAAAAATTCATGCCGTATTTCTCTGCGAGATTCAAAAACATAGCTGCAAGATCGCTGTACGGTTTCAATCCGTTTACGCGCTTGCCAAGCACATCAGAATCAAAAGTCATATATTTTCGCAAACCGCAACGAATCATTACAACGGTATCAATACCAATAGATTTCATAGACTTAAAATCAGTTTCCCACTCTTTTTCTCCCCAGTTATGATGGGGAATATCATAACTTATTTCATCAAGAAAAGTTCCGGTTATCTTCAACATCATATCACCTTATTGTTATCAAATGATTATTTTTGGTCGTTTCACGCAAAATCAAAGGAGCTTCAAAAGTTTTTGATTCAACAGATTTTTTATTTATCAAATCAATCATCATTTCCATAGCATAAATACCCATTTCTTCTTTGGGCTGATCTATTGTCGAAAAAGGATAGATAAGTTGTTCTGCAGCAATATTCAAATTGTCGAATCCTATAATAGAAATGTCTTCAGGAATTTTCAAGCCGAGTTCCAATGCCGCCTTAGCAGTCCCGATAGCAGCAAAGTCACTGGCGCCGAAAACAGCATCAAGTCCGGGATGTTCACTCAACATCTTCTTAGCGACCTGATGAACCCCTTGAATATCGACAGAACTTTCATAGACCGGCGGGACATACTCCGGCATCAACTCTTTCAGTCCGGCAATAAAACCGGAATAGCGTTCATAGATTTCATTTGAATTTTGATTATGAGCAATCATACCGATATTGCGGCAACCGCTTTGATACAGAGCAATAGCAGCTTTTTTGGCAGATTCAAAATTAGAAACTTTCAAAGAATGATTTCCAAGTTCCGGGAAAAAGTTTTTGATTTGAACGATCGGAACTTCAAGTTTCAAAAGCAAATCCGCTTCACGTGCGATTCCCGGAAAAGGATTCAAAATTATCCCGTCAACTTTTCTTTGCAATAACTGCAAACATACCGTACTGCAATCATCTTCATTATTTTCAACCGGATTCATAAGCAGCAGAGTATAACCGTTTTTTCTGGCAACAGATTCAATACCTGCAAGGATTCTACCGTAGAAACTGCACGATAGAATAGGGACAAGCACGCCGATAAGTTTACTTTTTGACGTGACAAGCGATCTTGCCGCAGCATTGGGGACATAACCGGTTTCAAGTACTTTTTCGAGAATTTTTTTTCTTGTATCAGGAGCAAGTCTGCCGGTTCCATTGACGGCATAAGAAACTGCACGAATGGAAACACCGAGAGAATCAGCTATATTTTTTAATGTTGTCATATATTTATCCTTTTTGATTCAACGTTGAATCACTTTGAAAATTAATATAGCATACCATAAAAAAAATACAAGCAGTTTTAAAAAATATTTACAGATTTTTTACAGAAGGAGATAATTTCAGAATATACTCTATTGCTTTTTCCCGCATTAAATATGAATTAAAATAAAAAACTGCATACTGAATTTATGACAAAATCAATGGCTTACCAAACACGATAAAGCTTGCATAATTTATTAAAGAGGTAATTTCAAAAGTCCTCAAAAAATCTTGAAATTCATCGTCGCGATCTTAAAACGGAGTGTTTTCGGAGGTTATTTATTCAATAGCCACGCTCAA
>JAFVPG010000049.1 GCA_017505415.1 Lentisphaeria bacterium
ATGAAGCGGATAACCGTCTGGTTCATTCATGGAGTCCTGACGGCAGGATTACTGATTTACGCGGGTCAAAAAGTGTTATGGAACGTGAATTTGCTTTTTCTCTGGCGACAGGTTCAGGTTTGGAATGGCTGGATTTCGGCGAAGGCTGGGTTCCTGAAGACAAACGCCTGGTCAAAGTTTTTGAAAATTGTCAGCGTGCTGCCCGTGAGCTTGCAGAAGAGAATAAATTCAAACCGGATTATGAAAATGCGATCGCAGTGGTCGTGGATGAGAAAGCCATCGCCCGTGTGGCATACGATCAACGGTTGTTTTTGAATCTGGTAGGCTTGTATCCCAATTTGCTGCGCAGCGGTACTGCGGTGCATTGGTATCTGCTTGATGATCTTGACAAACTTGAATCTTATAAAATGATAATATTCACTCCGACTGTGACTGAATTTACTCCCGAACAGGAAAAATTTATCAACAGTCGATTGAAAAATAAGAATCGTACATTGGTATATCTTTACAGTACAGGAATTTACCGCAATGGAAAATTTGCAATAGATAATGTCGGAAAACATCTTGATATGCCGGTTAAATATCAGCAGCATTTCAGTAAACGTGTGTTGAGAAAAAATAATGTACAAGATGCAGTTTTGCGTGATTTGCCGCCGTATTATTCATTTGCTTTTGCGGAACCGACAGAATTTTTTATTTATCCGGAACCGGGGAAGGGGGATAAAGTATTATTTTATCTTGCAAACAGCAAGCTGCCGGGAATGGTGAAAAGAGAGTTGAAAGACCATAAAATCATTTATTCTTCATCACCCGGATTGAGTTCAATGGTTATTCAGAATATTGCTCTGGATGCCGGAATCAATATTTTCAACAGTTATGCGGGGGATGTTACTTATGGTGCTGACGGATTTTATGCAGTTTACTCTTTGAATGGAGGAAAGCGTATTTTCAATGTCGGCAATGATGTGAAATCGGTAAAAGAGATGCTGACAAATAAAGTCTATGATGTTGTAAACGGAAAATTTGAATATAATATGAAAAAACATTCAACAGCAATGTTCAGACTTATAAAATAAGGAGATCAAAATGAAAAAAACAGTTTTATTTTCGGGTGTACTGCTTCTCGCATTGACAGCATCAGGTGCTGAAACGGTGCTTTACCGCATGGACGCCGATAAAAATGCAAAGAAATTTGACGGCGGCGGCACGATTTATAACAAAGAGGCCAAAAGCGGTCAGAATTGTTACATCGTCAGAGGCCGCAATCGTTTGATGTCAATGAATAAAATAAAAATTCAGCCTGATAAAAAGTACCGTGCTTCTTTTTATGTCAAGGCGGTCGGTGAATCTCCCGCACAGATATTCGGCGGTTGGATATGTTATGACAAAAAAGGAAAAGTTATTCCTTCTGAAGCATTTCATTCCGTCCGCAATTCTCTGACAGAAGTCACAGCCTCTGCTGCAAAAGGCGACAAAATCATAAAAATCAAAGATGGTTCAAAATGGAAAAAAGGCAAAGTCTATCAGATTGCTTTCAATGCAAAAAAAGATGACAGTGACCTGCCGAATTACACCGTTTACGGTTTTGAGAAAGTGGAACAGAAAGATGGTGTATGGCAGATAACTTTGCAGAAGCCGCTTGCTTTTGATGTTGCCAGGGGAACTTTTGTCCGTGAGCATGTAAAAGGCGGCGATTTCCTTTTTGCTTCCAATAAAGTCATAACTCCCGGAGAATGGCAGAAAATTGAATCTATCTGGTATCCCGGCAAATATATCAGAATGGCATCTGCTGTCCGTCTGGTTTTGATAAGCAATCTTGACGGTAAGTACAAAAACAGTCAAATTTTGATTGATGATCTGGAAATGAAAATGCAGGGCACTAACGTAGAGTTTTGAGTATGAGTGAATTTTATTTTCGTCCGGTTGCTTTGACAGTCAATGCTCAATGCGGCAGAAAAGTATATATTGACTGCCGTGATGTTGAATTTTCATGGCGTGTTGAAAGTAATGATCCGGATTTTCAGCAGTCTGCTTATCAGCTGGTTGTTACTGATACAAATGATAAAATCGTCTATGACAGCTCAGTGGTGCAGAGTCCGGATTGCCGTTGGATAAAATGGGCGGCAAATCTGCCCTCCCGTTCCGGAACTTTGTATGCACGGGTAAGAGTTTTCAATCAAGGTGGTATAGCTTCTCTGTTTTCAGAATGTGTTGAATTTGAAACAACACTTATGGATAATGCTGAATGGGAAGATGCCCGCTGGATATGGTATGACAGAAATAATTATACCAGAACAGCACCGTCACCGTATTTCCGCAAGACATTTGAAGTCGGCAGAGATTTGCAGAAAGCCATGTTGTACGTTACTGCAAGGGGGGTATTTGAAGCATACTTAAATGGCGAACGTATCGGGGATGAATTGATGTCTCCCGGATGGACGGATTTCAGAAAACAGATAGTTTTTTCAGCTTATGATTTGACTTCAGATTTAATTGAAGGGCAAAATACCATCGGTGCATTGATCGCTGACGGCTGGTGCTGCGGTAATCTGGCAATAACCCGCATGCGCAATTTTTATCATCAGCATCCTGAATTTCTGGCAAAAATAGAATTGACCTATAAAAACGGCGAAAAGGTGTCTGTGGTTACTGATTCAAGCTGGAAAAGTACGACAGGGCCGATACTTTCTTCGGACATTTATGACGGAGAAGATTATGATGGGCGTTACGAACTCGGCAATTGGAGTTGTAATGATTATGATGACAGTTCATGGATAAATGCCGCAGTTGGAGAGTTTGCTGAAGATTCGCCGCAGCTTGTACAGCGGACTGCTCCTGCTGTCCGTTATATTGAAGAAATAAAACCTGTAAAATTGCTTTCTCCCAAAAAAGATACTTATATCTGGGATTTCGGACAGAATTTTGCCGGTACTTTCCGGGTTCGCTTCAGGGCGCACAGAGGGCGTATTTTTACATTCAGGACCGGAGAAATGCTTGATGCAGACGGTTCTCTGTATACCATAAATTATCGCGGCGCACGCTCTGCTGATACATATATTTGCGGTAAAAAAATAGCTGAATGGAACACTTACATTCCGAAATTCACTTTCCACGGATTCCGTTATTTGCAAATTGACGGCTTTCAATTTGATGATTTGAAGGCAGAAGAGATTGAAGTTACAGGACTTGTAATTCACAGTGATATGCCGCTGATTGGCAGTTTTAAATGCGGGAATGCATTATTGTCAAGACTTTATCTCAATGCATTGTGGGGACAGAGAAGTAATTTTCTTGAAATTCCGACTGATTGCCCGCAGCGTGATGAGCGTTTGGGCTGGACTGGCGATGCAGAAATTTTCGCCTCGACAGCCATGTTGAATATGGACTGCTGTACGTTTTACCGCAAGTATTTGCGTGATGTGCGTGATGCCATGCGGGAGGATGGTGCGGCGCCGTCGATAGCTCCTGCTGTTTTGCGTCTTTGTGACGGTGCGGCGGCTTGGGGGGATGCAATCGTTCTCATGCCGTATGAGATTTACCGGCATTACGGCTGGACAAAGATTCTGGAAGAAAACTTTGAAGCTATGAAGCGTTCAGTTGATTGGCAGTACCGTCAATCAGAAGATTTGATAATAACTTTCAAACAATTCGGCGATTGGCTCGCTCCTGAAAAAACTGATATTGATCTGGTAGCTACTGCATATTTCTGTCATTGCACATTTATTGTTGCAGAAATTGCCGCAATATTGGAAAAGAATGATGATGTTGCGAAATACAGAAAACTTGCTTCAGAGATAAAAAATACTTTCCGTAATAAATTTATCGGCAGTGACGGTGTGGTTGTGCAGAAAACTCAAACTGCAATAACCCTGGCTGTGATGTTCGGCTTGATAAATGATGATGAACTTTCCGCCAATGCGGCGGCTTTGGAAAAAGCAGTGCTTGATACCGGAGTAAAACTCTCAACAGGTTTTATCGGTACAAGTATGATTCTTCAGGCTTTGCTGAAATGCGGTTTGCAGAAACTTGCATGTGATCTTTTACTGCAGGAGGAATATCCGTCATGGCTTTTTTCTGTGAAACAGGGCGCTACTACCATCTGGGAACGTTGGGACAGTTATACTGTCGAAAATGGATTCGGCAGTGTTTCCATGAACAGTTTCAACCATTATGCCTATGGAGCAGTTGCAAGTTTTATGGTTCAGGAAATAGGCGGTATCCATTATAATAAAGACGGTTTGCTGATGCAAATTATTCCTGACAAACGTTTCGCACCGGTTTGGGCTGTATTTGATTCACCTTACGGAAGAATCGAAAGCCGGTGGGATTATGATGCTGAAGGCAGATTGTCATGGCATGTGGTTGTGCCTCCAATACTTTCGGCAAAAGCAATTCTTCCGGACGGCAGTGAAATGATTTTGCAAAACGGCAGAAATGTTCTGATATGAAAGGATTTATATGAGTAATTGTAAACTTGATGAATGTTTGCGTGGTAAAAACGGCAGTTATATACGTCCTCTTATCTGGTATGCAGGAGAAAGTATTGAATCGCTTGTAAATGAGATACATGCAGTAAAATCTGCCGGGATTGATGAATTTATTCTGGAAAACCGCGGCGGTGACTGGTTCGGAACAGATTTCTGGTGGAAATTGATGCAGACGGCTCTGGATACTGCGGAGTCTCTCAATATGCGCATGTGGATACTGGATGATTCTCATGTCAATACCGGCAGTGCCAACGATTCGTTGAAAAAAGAGGAGAATGCAAAATTCCGCGCTGTAAATCTCCGTGTGGAGGCAGTCGATTTCGCAGGTCCGGTGATGGCTGGAGCTTTGCTGCTGCCGAACCGTACTGCCGGAGAGGAAATCATCCGTGTCAGTGCATACCGCCGTGATGAAAACAGCGGACATTGCATCGGAGAAGCTGTTGATTTAACGAACAGGATTTATGACGGACTCTGTGCTGCTGATTTCGGCGAAGGTATATGGAGAGTTTATTTTGTGCTTACTGCCGCACCAGCCAGACAGGGACTTTTTGCAGATTATATAACAATGGTTTCCAAAGAGTCATGCCGCCATTTGATAGATGAGGTGCATGAGAAAATATATCAGCATTTTGCACCTTATTTCGGTAATGTTTTTGCAGGTTTTTTCTCTGATGAACCGGCATTCGGCAACTGTGACGGACAATATGGATATGACTCCTGTGATCACCGCATGGGACAGCTGCGCAGAATTTATCCGTGGTGGGATGATTTTCCTGAAAAAATTGCCGCAGAAGCAGATATGAGTGTGGAAGAGGTTATGTTGAATCTTCCTGCATTATGGGACAATGTTGATGAAAAAAGTCCCGTTTTGCGGGTCGCTTATATGAATGTCATAACCAAGGCATGGCAGGAAAATTTCAGTTGCCAGATAGGCAAATGGTGTGAGGAACATAATGTAGAATATATCGGACATAATCTGGAAGACAGAGGCGCACATATGCATACAGGCTGGGGATGCGGACATTATTTCCGGTCAATGGCAGGTCAGCACATGGCGGGACTGGATATTGTATTGAATCAGCATGTTCCCGGTATCCGCAGTATAAAGCATGCGGCAAATACTTCCAATAAGGAATATAATTCTGATTTTTATAATTATACTCTTCCCAAGCTGGGGCCGTCACTTGCTCATGTCATGCCGCACATGAAAAACCGCTCAAACTGTGAAGTTTTCGGTGCATATGGCTGGACATGCGGGTTGGTGATGATGCGTGCGATTTTCAATTTGTTTATGGCAAACGGAGTCAATAATTTCATGCCGCATGCATTTTCTATGAATCTGCCGGGAAATTGCCGTACCGATAATGACGGTATTGTACCTCCGGGATTCTGTCTGTCCAAACTGCCGCCGACATTTTATATGGGAGGTATGAATCCACAGTATAGAATTTTCGGTAAATTGATGCGTTATGTGCAGAGAATTTGTCATTTGCTGTCGGATGGCACTCATATTGCCGATGCTGCTGTTTATTACAATGCGGAAGCGGATTGGATAAACGGCAAATTCCGTAATATTGATGATGTTGCAATGGCATTGGCAAGGGGGGGGATCGATTATGATTTTATTCCGTCTGATATAATTTGCGGCAACTGCTGTGTCAAGGATGGCAGACTGCATGTCAATGGTGAAACTTATAAAATGCTGATAGTTCCTGAATCGCAGATAATGCCGGAAAAACTGCTTTCCGCATTCCGTGATCTTGCAGAGCAGGGGCTGAAAGTCATTTTCACTGATGAACTGCCGCAGTATTGTGAATATTCAAATATAAGTATTGCTGAATATAATGCTTGTTTTTCGGCAATTCCGCTCGCCGAAATTGCTTCTGAAATAAAGCGCATGACTGATTGTACTGTGGAATTGAAAGAACCGTGTGATGCATTGCGTTTTCATGCACTTGCAAAAAATGACGGTTCACGCTGTACTCTGTTTTTCAATGATTCAATCAGAGAAATTGACGTGCAAATAAAAATTCCATCTGCCGGCAAATGTATTATTTATGATGCATGGGACAATAGAGTATTTGCTCCTCAAATTCAAGATGGTTATATGCGGTTGAAACTTGCCTCCCAACAGTTGCTGACAGTGATTTTCAATGCTTCATTTGATGGAGATATTACAGATTTTGTTTATGATCTGCAAATGAATGAACTTGATATTGACTATGATATTTTCATTAAGAATCATGATGAAAATGAGTTCAAACTTCTGCGGTCACAATCGAAAGCGGTGAATTTGCTTGTAGAAGAAAAATTGACCCGCTGTTGTGCGGAATTCCGTTATGACGGTGTTTTTGAAGCTGACAGTGACGGATTTTCTTTCATTGAAATTCCATATTCCGGTGATTGTGCCGAACTTTGGCTGAATGGCGAATATTGCGGTGCTGAACTCGGACCTTCGGCAAGATTTGACATCAGAGGCAAAATTAACAAAGGCAGTAATTCGATTTCAATTCTTACTGCGGATAATCCATCTTATTTTGATCGGGAGGTCAAACAGGGATTACTTTACGGAACAAAAATACCGGCAATGATGCACGGCATTTACGGAAATATAAAAATAGGATAAAGAGGTGTTGTTATGGACGTGAAATTTGACGGGATATTTAATTTTTTTCAACAGACTGCAATAGAACGCGGCTGGCCGCCGACTCCGATTGAAGTTGCCAAAAAATTTGACCTTTCAACTGCCAATGCGGTGGAACAGTGTCTTGCCGTCCGCGCAAAACTTGATGAATTCACAGCAACAGTTGAGATACCACGGCAGGAAAAAATGGCAAAGGAGAGTGTAAAAGCTCTTGCTCCTGCTTATGCTCCGCGACCTGCGGATATTGCTAAATATACCGGACGCAACGGGTGGACAGACCCTCATGACAGAGCGATTTATTATTTTTATTCTGCTTTGAATTCATATCACCGCAGAACTGTTGATTATATGTTTCATGATGAGATGATTGCAGTGCTTCCTGAAACAGAAGCCTATCTTTACGGCAGTGAGGCGGCGAAACTTCCGGATTACAAAGCAGGATCACGCCCGTTTCTGGAGCAGGTCGCCGCAGAAACAACAGAAGGCTGTAAAACTGACCGGGAAAAAGTTATGGCATTTCTCAAACTTATTGCCAATCCGAAAGACAGTCCGTATCGCGGCAATACCATGCTGTTTCCACGTTTTCTCGGCGGTACAGAGGAGGAAGTTTTGAAAAAAAGCTGGCACATGTGCAATGAAATTTCACGTTCTCTGTCATTTTTGTGTCAAATCTGCGGTATGCCTGCCCGTCCGGTATTTATTTTCACAGATCCTGTTTATTTCTCTCACGGACATTCTCAAACTGAGATTTTCTTTGACGGCAAATGGAATTTGGTTGAACAGAATCATGGATTGCTCTATCCCCGGAAAGACGGGTATTTTGCTTCAATGGTTGAGCTTCGTGATGATCCGTCGATAGTCAATTCCCGTTCTGATGTCGGCGGCATGCTGGCGTTGAGCAGCTGTTGTTTCAAATCTCCGATGGCAGTCGTTGAATACCGTATTGATGATGTGGCAAGATATAATTATCTCTGGCAGGACAGAGCAGGTTTGAAATATCGTACTGCCGGAATGGATTATCAGGAAGTTTACGGCGATTGTGATTTCCTTGATGACAGTCACAGATAAGAGAGGTTTTTCATGTATTCAATGACATCAAAAGATTATGTCCGCCGGTTGGAAAAATGGTTTAATTTTGCGGAGAAATATTTTTATACTCCATCTCAGAATCCTGATATTATGTGTTTCGGAACGGGCGAAAGTCATCATTGGGCGGTTCAGGCCAATATGACAGCTTTCTCTGCTCTGGCGGTACTTGCGATGTCTCCGGAGCTTGAAGAAAAAAATATCTCTGTCAGCCGCAGTGAATTGCAGAAAACTGCTTTGAAACTGCTGCGTTATTCCATTCGTACTCATAAATCCGGCACAGAATATTGCACTAATAATCAACAGTGGGGGTTGTCATGGATAAGCGGACTTTCGCTGGAGCGTATGCGGCACGGTTATGAAGCAATAGAGGAACTGCTTGAAGATGATGACCGTAATGCAATGCGGCGTATCATGGAGGCAGAGAGTAATTTTCTGCTTGACGAATATGAGATAAAGGCAGGATTCGGTTATTATGAAAATAAACCTGAATCAAATTTGTGGAATGGAGCGGTGCTTTTGCGTACAGCAACGTATTATCCTGATTTTGAGCGCAAAAACGAATGTCTGCAAAAAGCAATGGGCTTTTTTGCCAACGGCATATCAGTTCCGTCTGATGCCGAATCAGAATTACCTTTCGGCGGCAGCAGAGTTTGTGATTTGCATGTCGGTGCGAATTTTACCGGGAATTATTCATTGAATCATCATGATTATATGAATGTCGGATATGCGGCATTATCATTATCGAATATCGGATTTTTACATTTTTCTTTCAAAAATCAGGGATATGAATTGCCGCAGGAAGTTTATTTTCATGCAGAGGAACTGTGGAAGAATCTGAAAAATTTTATATTCCGTGACGGCAGACTTCTGCGTTGTGGCGGTGACGGAAGAATACGTTATTCATACTGTCAGGATTATGCGGTTCCGGCATGGCTTTTTGCTTATGACAAATTCAAAGATGAAGATGCTCTGCAATTTGAGAAAAAATGGTTTGAAATAATTGATTTTGAAGCGTCTCAGAATATGGATGGAAGTTTTCTTGGCAGCAGATTGGATAATATTCGTAAATCAAGTCCGTTTTATTATACACGTTTGGAGGGGGACAGGGCTGTAAGTTGTTCATTCGGTGCATATTGGCGGGAAAAAAATCTTTTTGCAGCACCGGTTGACTTCACGGAAAAGCCGCCGCTGCAAATTGCATGGAACGATGATTTCCATGCGGCATCGGTTGTCGGTAATGAAAAACGGCTTGCATCATGGTGCTGGAAATCGTGTATGCTGCCGACCGGGATTTTCGTTCCGCCGCACCGCAGTGATATGGCAGAGTGGGAATATAATCTTGGCGGCGAATTTGTAACTTCAAACCGCTCTGTAACAGAATTGCTGAAGTCTGCACAGAAAAATTTTGATGGCGGTTTTGTTACTTGCGGCAAAATTGCCTGGACCGAAAAAAATCCTCTGGGGGAGGGGGAATTGCCTGCTGTTTATGCTGAACATGGTATTGCATTCTGTGCATTGCCTGACGGTGAAAGTGCAGTTGTTCTGCAATATGCAAAGGCCGTCCGCAGAATATATTTGCGCCGTATTCAGGGATTAAATCTCAAAATGCCGAATGATATTTATAATGATTCAAAACGCAGTTATTATTCAGCTGAAGGGAAAAAAGTTTTGTGCGGAATGCCGGGAAAAACGGAGATAGTTGATTTTGATTCTCCGTGGCTCAATATTGATAATGAGATGAGTTTGTATAATATTTACGGCAGCAGCGGATTTTCGATTTTCCGTCATGCCGACCGTCAGATAGAATGTCTTGATTTTCCGCATAAAAGCATTTATGCGGATGTGATTTGTACTGAATTTGCTGAAGTTGAGGCTTTTGTTGACAAAGATACAGTACTGCTGGATAATGGAACACTGCTTGTCTGCGGTGAAAATTCAGCTCAATGTTCATCAGAAAACATTATTTGCAAAATTCCGGATTCTGAAAAATATCCCGCATTGCGAATGGTTGAAATTTGCGGCAGAAATAACAGAAAATATATCTTTGCCGCAAATTTCGGAGATATTGAAGCTGAAATTCAGAATGTCATAATTCAACCTTTTGAATCTGCTTTGATTGAAGTATGATCATAAAAAAAACAAATGGCTGCTGCTCTGCTTTATTAAGTCTTGGGCAGCAGCCATGAATTTTTATTTCAATGAAAATTCAAGAGTCATGACTAAACGCATGACTTTTTTGATACTTGAAGTATTGTAAATTCCGTAATCGCTTGTAGCATTACTGGCACATGAAGTGATTTGGATCACTCCCTGACGGGCTTTTATCAGGGCGCCGATTTTACTGCCGCTCTGACCGGCGGCGATGCGGGCGCGTTCTGCGGCAGAAGCACTGGCTTTGTCGACAAGCTCGAGTTTGTACTGTTCCGGATTACTTATGTAATATTGCGGTGATTCTACAGTAATATCATGTTTCTGTGCGGCAAGTTCATAGATTTTGAGAACATTGTTTTCTACAAGTTTTACATCGTTTGTATTTACACGGAGAGAATATGTCAGATGATAGTGATCAAAAATGTTTTTTGTAACGGTCTGGTTATTCTCTTTTTCTGTTACGGTCCGGTAAATATTGTCGCATGAAATATTTTTATCTTCAAACATTTGTTCGGTAAATCCGAGCGATTTCAGTTTGTCATGCAGGATTTTTATTTTTTTATTCAAGGCATTATAACCATCTGCACGGTTTTTGTTATCAGTACTTATTGTACAGTTGAAAGCGGCAATGTCAGAAATGATTTCTTTTTCCGCAACTCCTTTAACAGTAATACTTTTCTCTGTTGTTGTCTGCACTTTCAGCATAAAGCGGCTCAGCATGAATGCTGATATGACCATACCGACAACGATGGCGATGATGGAGAGTGAGATTAATGTGATACGGGAGGCGGATTGTTGTTTCATGTAGAAAACTCCTTGATTGTAAAATGGTTAAAAATAAATGGGTGAAATTCCCCTTTTTTGCGGGGGCAGAATATAAGCCGCAAATGATAAAATTTCAATCGGGAAAATAATTTTTTTTATGATTTTTTGTGTGACGGTTGAAAAAATAAACGCACTGTTTTTCATAAATTGTAAGACTGAATGTACCGGCTGGATTTGTAAGATTGAATGCACCACTGCCATTTTAGGGGGGGGTGTTTACTTTTTCAAGGCACAAATTATGGAATATCTGTGAAAATAGTCTGTTTTTTCGATTGTGAAATTTGAAAAATTTGTCCTTGATGCTATATTTCAGAACGAGTATATATTTTTTAGAAAGAAAAGGAATTTTTTTATGACACGTTCAGACGGCAGAAAAGCGGACGAATTGCGTCCGGTCAAAATAACTCCGGGATTTCTCGCACATCCTGTGTCCAGCGTTTTAATGGAGATGGGCGGAACAAAAGTCATTTGTGCAGTGTGTATGGAAAATAAGGTCCCGGGATGGATGAAAACTCAAAAAGTTGCAGGAGGATGGCTTACTTGCGAATATGGGCTTATGCCTTCTGCTACTCATGAAAGATGCCGCCGTGAAGCCTCTGCCGGAAAGCAGGGCGGTCGCACGATGGAAATTCAGCGTCTGATCGGCAGAAGTTTGCGGGGTGTGGTCGATTTGGAGTCTCTCGGTGAAAATACTTTTTATATGGATTGTGATGTTTTTGATGCTGACGGCGGTACACGATGCTGCAGCATTACCGGAGCAAGTGTTGCTCTTGAAATCGCCTTGCGCAAAAATCCGTTATTCAAAGCTGCATTCCGGGAGCCGGTCGCCGCAGTCAGTGTCGGTATTGTGAATGGAGAACTTCTGCTTGATTTGAATTATGCAGAGGACTCAAATGCAGAAGTTGATATGAATGTTGTTATGACTGCTTCCGGTAAATTGATTGAAGTTCAGGGAACGGCAGAGGGCGCTCCTTTCAGCCGCAAACAGCTTAATGAGCTTATTGATTTGGCAGAACATGGTTTGAAACAGATATTTGTCCGTCAGAAAGAGATTGTGGAATCAGTTTTTGCATCTGAACCGAAAAAGTCCGTACGCAAAGAGCTGGGCAATCTCGGAGATGCTTTTGATAAGATAAATCTCTAAAGGAAATGGGGTTTTATGAGTGAAGAATATCAGGTAATTGCCAGAAAATACCGTCCGTCACGCTTTGCAGACGTTGTCGGACAACAGCATGTGGTGCGTACATTGATGAATGCCGTCAGAGAACAACGTACTGCGCATGCATATTTGCTGGTCGGTCCGCGAGGCGTCGGCAAAACCACATTGGCACGAATTTTTGCCAAAGCTCTGAATTGTGAATCTCCTGTTGACGGAGAACCTTGCTGCAAATGCAAAAGTTGCCTTGCCATAGACAGTGAAAACAGCATGGATGTCATTGAAATTGACGCCGCCAGCCGCAACAGTGTTGAAGATATGCGTGAGTTGACGGAAAATGTGATGCATTCTCCGATAAACGGACGTTACAAGGTTTATATCATTGACGAAATTCATATGCTTTCAAATCAGGCATGGAATGCGCTTTTGAAAACCATTGAGGAACCGCCTCCGCATGCTAAATTCATTTTTGCAACTACTGAAGTTCATAAAGTTCTGGCGACTATTATTTCCCGCTGTCAGCGTTTTGATCTGACTCCGATTTCGACGTCTCTCATTGCGGCACAGTTGAAAAAAATCGCTGATGACCAGCAGGTTAAAATTACCGAAGAAGCCCTTTATTCACTTGCAAAAGCGGCAGAGGGCGGTATGCGTGATGCTCAATCACTGCTGGATCAGATGATAGCTTTTTTTGCTGTCGGAGACAGAGAGCATTTGATAACAGATGAAGAGGTACGCTCGCTTTTCGGTCTGGCAGATGCGATTGAAATTGACGGCATTGTGACTGCTGTTCTGCAAAATAAGCCTGCAGATGTCATTCTCGGTATTCATAAACTTACAGAAAAAGGCAAAAATCTTGAAACTTTATTTGAAGATGTGCTTTCTTCTTTGCGAAGTGTGGAAATTTCTGCAATTCTTGCGGATGCCTCTTCTGTACTTGAAGAGAGTCCGGAACAGCTTTTGAAATTCAAAAATATGGCATCTCTTGCGCCGCTGTCGGTAATTCAGGAGATAATGGAGATTCTTTCTGTCGGTGCAAGACCTCTGCGTGATGCATTGAATAAGCAGATTTACCTTGAAACTTTGCTTTTGAAAGCTATGAAACAGGCTCATGCTCTTAAGATAAGTGATCTTATTCAGCATTTGAACCGTTTGCGTGAGGCTGGAGACTTGAGTTATATGGATATGATTCCTGCTCCGGTGCAGAAAATTGAAATGCCGTCTGTGCAGTTTGAAGAGGTAAAAAAAAACGTTTTGACAGTTGAAACTGCGGAGGCTGTTGAAGTTCCTGAAACTGTTGAAACAGAAAAAAACGATTCTCCTGTTCAAAATGAGACAGTTGAAGAGAAAATAACGGTTGAATCTGAAAAAAATGATAATTTTCAGGAGAATGCAGAAGTAATTATTGAAGATGCTCCGCTGGAACCTGAAGCAGAAGTTGAAAGTATTTCAACCGTTGACGGAACTCAGGATGAAATGAATTATATCAATGATGTTCCTCCGCCGGATATGATGGGCGACGCAGAGGAGATAATTGATGATATTGAACCGGCGGCGGCTGTTGCGGCTCCGGTGCAGATTGAAAATACACCGCCTCCGGTACAGGAAGCTGAAACTCCCAAAAAGGCTCCGGAAGCCGGACCTATGCGGGTCAGCGTTGCTGATAATCTTGCTGAAAAAAATAAGGTTTTGCAGAATGAAGGAGTTCAGCGTATCCTTGATATTTTCGGCGGCGAACTTGTAGATGTACATGTAGATAGAAAAAAATAAATAATAAACGAAAGGAAACAGATTATGTTCGGTGGTTTGGGCG
>JAFVPG010000050.1 GCA_017505415.1 Lentisphaeria bacterium
GACACAGTGATGTTCTCTTTTTTTATTCGGTAAGTTTACCTAATCACAACTCCGTTATCTCAGCCAAATGCTCTGCTGTTTCTTTTTGCTCATCTGGTGGAAGCCATTTGTGGCAACTGCTGGTTGTGATTGCGATGATGGCAATTCTTGCAGGTATGCTGCTGCCTGCACTCAACAATGCCAGAGCCCGTGGCAGAGCCGCCAAATGTATGAGCAATATGCGTGAGATGATGAATGCTTCATTGGTATATGCCGGTGACTATGATGATATGTTGCCGCCGACTTATTTTTCTTATTCAAGTTCAAACAACTGGCTTTTGTATAATTTTTTGACCGGCACCACCGGTGAAGCCAACAAGTATGATTTAGTGTATGAAGGATATATTTCTCAAAAAAATCAGGTTGGTGTATGCCCCGAAGCTGTAAAAGGCGGCGAATATGAGTCTAACATTATTCTCGGCAGTGTTTATGCCGGCGGCTCTGCAAGTGCTAAATTGAAACTTGGCAATATGAACCCGGAATTTATTTATATTTCTGAAATGTCAAGAATATGGGTAAATGACGTAGGTAAAAGTCAGACAAAATGCTTCCAGGAAACTGCACGCAAACCCGGCGAAGAAAAATTAAACAGCGGCTGGCGCCCGATTGCTCTGCACCATAACAACAAAGCCAATGTAGCCAGAATAAACGGTTCTGTTACCCAGATTTCCAAAACTGAATTTGAAGGCAGTTCAAAGGTGCATTTCAAATTGCTTGTATCTGATTTGTAAAAATATAAGATATAATAAAGGTGAAAAATGAAAAGAATATTACTAATGCTGTTTTTGTCCGGAATTTTTGCTCTTTTTGCAGAGTCTGTACAACTTGGCAGAATTGATGAATATACCATTGTAATCCCATCGAAACCTGCCAAACAGGAACGGTATGCGGCAGAATTGCTGGCGGAATATCTTGAAAAATTGTATAAAGTTACTGTCTATGTAAAGGCTGATAACAGCAAAATCAGCGGCAGTTATATCAGTGTAGGTGAAACAAAATATGCCAAAGATAATAAATTTACAGAAAAACTTGAAAATCAGAGTTACAGTTTCAAGGTCAAAGGCAAAAATATTTTCATCCGCGGCGGTTTTCCCGGTCCTTTGAACGGTGTTATCACATTTTTGCAGGAAGACCTCGGCTGCCGCTGGTATGCTGAACCGTACACGATGAAAACTTACAAAGATCCGGGATTACGTTTTATTCCCGATTTGTCAGGTCAAAAGTTGAAAATCACTCCGAGAAGTTATGTGCCGCCTTTTAAAATGCGGGAAATCCGCTATTTGTACGGCTATCGTGCCAATGAAGAAACCGTTCAGTTTCTGCGCCAGAATCCGATTTCATCACACTCTTTTATGCCGGCGGCATCAGGCGGCAGATTGAATTCGACTTATTATGTGCATACATATACAAGATTGCTTCCTCCATCAAAGTATTACAAGGAACATCCGGAATATTTTGCTTTGCAGAAAGGCAGACGTGTCAAACAGAGAACTACATTCGGAACAGTTTGTTATACCAATCCTGATGTGCCGAAAATCATGGCAGATAATTTGCGTAAGGAAATTGCAAAATCTCCTGACAGTCGCTATTTCAGTGTGTCGGTCAATGACTCTTCTGCGGATTTTTGCGAATGTGAGAATTGCGCTCCGCTTATTAAAAAAATAGGCACTTCCGGTATGCAGATAATGTTGGCAAATAAAATTGCAGAAATTCTTTGCAAAGATTATCCCGAAATCAAAATCACAACTTTGATTTACGGCAGCGGTCACTTGAAACCCGGCAACATAAAAGCTCATCCAAATGTCACCCTCTTTGTCGCCCCCATCGGTGCCAGATACAACGTCGTGCAAATGCTCATCCCGATAGCCGAAAATCCTATTATCGTAAAATCTCTCAAGGAATGTTTCAAAGCTTCAAACAGTATTTTTATCTGGGATTATATTGATACGGAAGATTATCCCTTCCCGAATTTTGATTCAGTAAGAGAATCTTTGCGCTATCTGGCGAAACAAAAAGTCGAAGGATATAACGCTGATGTAACTTTGCAGGGACGCAGTTTGACTCCGCTCAAAAAATGGGTCTTCAATCAGTTGTTATGGAATCCGGAAGCTGATATGGATTCTTTGATAACTGAATTTATCAATGCTTATTACGGCAAAGCTGCTCCTGAAATCAGCGAATATGTGAAAATCATGCGGCGGGCATGGAGAAATTTCAAGGCTGAATATGATAAGGCAGGAGGTAACGGGGTAATGCTGATTTATTCCGCACAGGAAAAATCAGCCATGCGCAAACTTTTGGATTCCGCTTTGGCAAAAGCCGGAAACGATAATATCCTTTACGGACGCATTGCACGCGAATATCTCACTTTTATGGTAATGGAATTGGCTCAGCACCCGCAAGTTTACGGAATTGAAAAATATAAAAAAGATTATGAGTTCGCTGTGAGTTTGCTGGTTCATGCCC
>JAFVPG010000051.1 GCA_017505415.1 Lentisphaeria bacterium
AAAAGATTGAAAAATCAGCGTTGATGAGATTAAAGCGGTAGTTTGAGCGTGGCTATTGAATAAATAACCTCCGAAAACACTCCGTTTTAAGATCGCGACGATGAATTTCAAGATTTTTTGAGGACTTTTGAAATTACCTCATAAAATAGATACAACATTTTACCTGCGATAATTTTTACTGTTGTTATATAAATTCAAGCTTACTGATTTTTTCGACCGTAACTAAAAATTTATACAAAAAAATTTGAAAAATAACTGTAATATATTATATTAATGAATTATTCAAATTATTTTACGGAGAATATTCATTATGAAAAAAATATTACTTATTGTATCAGCTGTTTTCACACTCTCAACATTTGCATATCACGCAGGTCCGAGAAGTTCCGATATAAAAGATCACTATCTTAAAATTTACAAAGCCAACTGGGACCGCTACCGCTCTGAAATAGAAAATGCCAGAACCCGTGAAGATGCACTCCGTATCGTTGAAAAAGCAAAAAAGCGTGTTGCTGCCGCCCTCCCCGTGCCGCAAAAACGCCCGCCGTTAAAAGTTGTCTGTACCGGTATTATGGAATATGATACTTTCAGAGTAGAAAAACTTATCATCAAAACCAGAGAAAATTTCTCCATGACGGCAAATTTTTACATGCCGAAAAAATACAGCGGCAAACTTCCTGCAATTCTTTTTTTGTGCGGTCACGGTTATTACGGCAAAGCAGATTACAGAACTGCCGCTTCAAATTTTGCAAAACAGGGCTGTGCCGTACTTGTTCTTGACCCGATCCAGCAAGGAGAAAGATTTCAATATCTTCCGCCGCAGGTATTGGGGATGACCGCAGGACATAATCTTTTCAACCGTCAGCTTATTACCGTTGGTGAAACTTTCGGTGAATGGCGTCTCTATGATGCAGTAAGAGGTATTGATTATCTCCTCTCCCGCTACGAAATAGATCCATCAAGAATCGGCGTCAACGGTAATTCAGGAGGCGGCACGATGACTGCACTTACGGCTGCAGTTGATAACCGTATTGCCGCTGCTGCTCCGAGCTGTTACATCACCACATTTTATCATAACACAATGAATGAACTTCCTGTTGACGGAGAACAGGTATTTTATCGTATGCTTGCTGACGGTGGAGAAATGGCAGATTTCATTCTGGCACAAGCTCCGCGTCCATACAGAATCCTTTCCCAGCAGAAAGATTTTTTTGACATCAGAGGCGCACGTGAAACCTATAAACTTGCTAAAAAAATCTATACACTCCTCGGCAAAGAGGAAAATATTTCAATGACGGAAGCTCCGCATACTCACGGTTACAGCAGAGAACTCCGTGAAAGTGCATACGATTTTTTCGGCAAACAATTCAATTTCAAATCAATAAAAGAACCGGAAAAAAATATTATTCCGGAAATCAAAGATGTTCTCTGTCTCAAAACTGAATCTGTCATTCAGCTGAAAGGTGAACGTTCAATCCAAAGTTTCATCCGTAAAAAAGCTGACGCATACAAAAAAATCCGTCAGGAAAAAAATCTTTCCAATAAAGAACTGGAAAAAACTCTACACAAAATGTTGAATATTCCGGACAAAATTCCGCTTGTCAATCATCGTGTCTGGCAGGCCGCTGTTTATGAAAAAGTTCCGCTCTGCCGTATCGGCATTGAAACAGAAAATGATATCTGTATCACCCTTTTCCGACAGAAATATATTTATACCCTTACTCCTGCTGAAAAAGTCGAACTTTATCTTCCACGCAAAGGCTGTGTTGCTGAATTGCAGAAATTACGTCCTTTGAATAAAGATTTTGAAATCTGGGGGCTTGATTATCAGGGAATTGGAGAGTCAATCGGTTACGGCGGTCTTGATGCACCGTATCAGGAAGATTATTTTATTTCTGCACACGGCTTGATGCTGGATAAGCCTTTTATCGGACGCAGAGTCTCAGACGTTTTGAAAACAGTACGGCTGCTTAAAGAAAAAGGAGCAAAAGAAATTATTGTAAGACCGCAGGGACACAGTATCATAGTTGCCGTTTTTGCCGCAGTTTTGAGCGATATTCCGTTCAAAGTTATTCTGCATGGCGATATTCCAAGTTTTCATGCTCATACATGCAGTTTAAAAGCGCCGATTCCGCAGTCATTCATTCCTTTCAATATTCTGAAAGTTACCGACATTGATGAACTGCTCAAACGTTATCCCGATAAATTTATAATAAAATGATTACGGATTTTGAAATTACCATACTTTCTGAAAATACAGCCGTTTCAGAGAAATTCTCTGCCGAACACGGCTTATCAATGTTGTTGAATTACAAAGGAGAAAAACTTCTTTTTGACTTCGGAGCAAGTGATTGTTTCAGAAAAAATGCATCTGTTATGAATATAGATATTGATTCAATACACAATGCTTTTGTCTCTCACGGACATAATGATCATTCCGGCGGTCTGCAATATTTTAACGGCAGAATTTTCTGCACCTCGGCTGTTACGCAGAAACATTTCAGTCATCATGCTGGAAAACCTGTCAGAAATCTTTCCATGCCGGAGTCAAGTTTACTGCAATTCAATAAATCTGAAATTTATTTTGCAGATGCTTTTACAGAAATAATGCCGGGAATTTTCTCTACCGGCAGAATTCCGAGAATCAGCATTGAGGATTGCGGCGGACCTTTTTTCAAAGATGAAAATAAAAAATTCCCGGATTTGATAGAAGATGAATCTGCACTTTTGACCATTGATGGAACATTAATACACGGATGCTGTCATGCCGGTCTTATAAATACATTGGAGCATTGCAGAAAATATCAGCCTGATATAAAAATACATACAATAATCGGCGGACTGCATTTGCTGAATGCTGATGAAAAACGACTGAAACTTACAGTCGAATATTTGCAGAAATATGATATAAAACAGCTTTATTTGATGCATTGTACCGGAAATGATGCAATAAATCATCTTAAAAGATTGCTCAATAACTGTCAGATTTTTACACCTCATGCAGGAGAAACATTCATTATAAAACAATTTAAAAAATAAATTAAAACTTGTATTTTCTGTAATATATGATATAGTAAACACAGCTGTAAAAAAAAAGGATCCGTTTATGAAAAACAAATTTTTTACCTCATTTCTTGCCTTGCTCTCTCTCGTTAATGTTTTTGCTGTTGACACCTCAAACTGGGTAAAAGGTCCTGATAAATCATGGATGCTTACCGTAGAAGATGCTCTTGTGAAAGCAAAAAAAACGAAGAAAAAAGTTTATGTTCTCAAAACCGGTTCCGATTGGTGCGGATTCTGTATCAGATTGAGAAAAGATGTTTTGGAAAATAAGAGCTTCAAAACATACGCCAGAAAAAATCTG
>JAFVPG010000052.1 GCA_017505415.1 Lentisphaeria bacterium
AGCCTACGCATTTGAAGCATACCTGAAAACGCATAGCGGAAGATCTTTCTCCAACCGCCACTTCTGAAACCTATAAGCCGACCCGCTTGAAATGGGTCAAAACCTCTAAAACAGCCCGATTTCTATAACTTTTACAGATTTCAAGGGGGACTTGACCCCTCTCAAATCCCCCTCAAACGCAAATCCAAGTTTGCAAAACTCTATACTACCCATTTTTGATTCCTGCGAACCAAATACCTCGGGTATTGCGACAAAGTTATGTTCTTTGGCACACTTTCTGACACATGTTTTTATAAAATGTGACAAAACGACGCAATTGGATCAATGTTTTTAGGGTAATGCTTGAAATTGCTTCTAAAGATGCACAACAAGTATTGGCAAAAGGCAAATGGATGCTACAAAAAGATTCCCGGGGTAATGCTTATATGTTATGGAACGATTATGCCATTGATAATATAATGTGGCAAAAAATGCCTGATTTGGTAAAAGCGATATGCGTGGATTTATCTTTTAATGCAGGAGGCAATCAGTTGGCTAAATATAAAAATTTTATAAAAGCAGTTAAAGCAGAAGATTACCGACGAGCGGCATTGGAACTACTGGATTCAAGAGATTTTAACAGTAACATCAACAATAGAAACACACGCGAAGTGGCTATTCGCAGGCGGGATGCTGCGATTGAATTGTCACAACTCGCAGAAGCTATGATTAAAAAATAAACAGCGCATAAAAATATGCTTTACCGTCGTTGCCAAGATGAAACCACATACCCCGATTGATCATAAGCCCTTGATAATTACAGAGTATATCTTTATTCTGCAATTTCAGCATCTCTCTTTTTACAGCTTCGGTAAAAATCTGCGGATAATATTTCAAAAACTCCTGCCGGTTTTCCAACCAAATGTCACCGATTGCAGGAGTGGACACTCGTATAGGATAGATGAGCATTTTTGAAATGGCATCCGCATCGTTATTACGGATATGTTTTTTCAGTGTCGGTAAAAAAGTTTCAAGAGCCTGTTCTTCTCTTTTAAGCACTCCGGCAGGACGATATTTATCACTGACTGGTTCATTTGGCAATTCCTCAATGAACTTCAGTTGCGAAACGTGTTTATCTCCGTAAAAATCCCCGAATGGCACCCCGGCGTTGTGCCATTTTTCATTGCAGTCGCGGTATTCAACGGTCATTTGACCATCTTCAAATGTCAGTCCGTTAGAGGCAATCAATACATTTTTGCCCAGATTACGGGCAAAAACAGTGCGATTTTGTCCAGTATCATCGGGAATGTGACTCTGCAAAAAATAGTTTTCACCTTGCTTGCAGAGCAAAACCAGATATGGCCTGCCTCCAAAATTATAATTTGAATCCCAACTGGA
Source organism: Lentisphaeria bacterium (assembly GCA_017505415.1). Lineage (GTDB taxonomy): Bacteria > Verrucomicrobiota > Lentisphaeria > Victivallales > Victivallaceae > RGIG5270. The sequence continues at coordinate 1,378 of JAFVPG010000052.1, forward strand.
AGCAAACTCAATTACAGTAAGCTCCGGAGTTTTTTCCGGACAGCAGCATCCTGCAATAGAAATGACTGCTGCAATAAGTAAAAAAATCAGAAATACCCTTCTCATAATCAACCTTTCCAACTCTGAACTTAATATAAGACAAAATAGTAAAATTGCAAGCAAAGGAGATTAAACAATAGTTCGAGTCGTCAACTGTTTTACATATTATAACACTACTGTCCGGTAAAAATTACCGGAGTTAATTGAAATTACAAAATGGTGCCATTCTATGGAACAGTATATAAATCAATCCTTTATGATTTAATTATTCCGTTCCCCGCCTGTGAATCGGGGGCGGAACGGAAAAAAAGACGTGCGGTTGTTTTTGCGTCCGGGAAGACCCCAAAAAGCGAATAATTTAATTATAAATTCTTTATGGATAGTTTTTTATGTGGAATGGCACCAATTATTTTTTTTATTTCTGCGAACCAATATCCTTTTCAGTGTGTGGGAATATGCAGAGTTTGTTGTTTATCCTTTTTTCAATGCGGTCACATTTTGTCAGTTCCGGAATGTTTTTGAGCAGAAATTCCGGGATAGCAAATTCAATGCGGGGACGGCTTCGGCGATTTCCTTTTGACGGAGCAATGTTATAGATGTATTTTCCACCCTGCTGGATTATGGTATAGGCGGCTCCCCATCCTTTCATATCTTCTTCAATGGGCATGGTCAAACAGGCTCCGGATTTCAGGTGCAGGTAATTGGGTGTGACGACAAACCACTTTGACGGTGTCTGGAATACGCCTATGCCGTTGGGGAATATCTTGAGATGGCGATAATCTTCCGGGGGCAACGGCAGATTACACAAGACAAGAACAGGAAGTTTTTTTTCAAATGTTCCATATCCTTTGAGCTTATAATATAAAGGCAGACGATATTCTTTCCCATCGCAAGAAACATTGATCCAATAAGTTTTTTCCGGAAAAAATAAACAGCGCAAAGCCGAATAAACTGCCGGAGAAAACCAATACGCTGCCGGAAGAGCTGCTACCAGCAGTATAACAGCTCCGGCAAGACAGAATATTTTTGTTTTGCGGCTAATCATTTTTTTGTTCCTTTGTAACGAAAAAATCTGATTTTCTTTTTATCTTTCAATCTAAAACCCCAATCATTTTCTACTACTCCGGTTTCAGTAGCTGAAATCGTTGTATTTCTGCTGCTGACAATTCCCACATGAGAGCCGTCTGCACAAATATCGCCGGGCAGAGGAGTGTCTGCCAATTCAAATCCGGGAACTTCACCATTATAGAATTCTCTGGCAAGATAAGCTCTGCCGGTTAATCCCCAAGTTTCAGGATTTGCCTTTTCTCCTATGGTTTCCGGTATACCATTATGATTGAATGCTCTGATAACAAAAGCATTACATTTCCAACTCGGATTTTTCCATTTCCCGAGAGCTGCTCTGTAATTGTAATTTTCAGAACCGATTTGAAATCTTCCCATTCTAAAGCACTTTTTCTGACTAAAGCCGCTGCACCTCCAAATCTTTGTCCCATAAACTTGTTTCTTTCTAATATATTACATTGTTGTTTTAATTACAAGCGAATTTAATGTTCTGCTAGAGAATTTATCACGTTTTTTCAGAATTTCAACCGAGTTACACACAGTTCGCAAACCT